>DASSOO010000230.1:0-3340 GCA_035700455.1 Gammaproteobacteria bacterium | reverse complement strand
CGCACCTTCCGACTACCTGCGCCAGCGAGAGGCGTGGATTCTGACGCAAATGGATCAGCTCGGCGCCGGCTATCTGGCGGATCTCCACTAGAGCGCTGCCGGCAGTTTGTGAAGGACCCGCCGGAACGGCCGCCGGCCACTGTTATACTGGTAAACGGTCCCCTTGGCGCAACCCATGTCCCGCACCACGATCTACTTCTCGGCGCTCGCACTTATCGTTGTGCTGTTCGGCGCGGCATATTGGTTTCTGACGGCTCCGCTGCAGCAACCCCCGGCGGCTGAAGTGGAGGTTCCGGATCACTTTGCGGTATTCCTCGAGCACAAGGCCTGCGCCGGCAACTGCCCCGTGTACGCGGTGCTGGCCAAGGCTTCCGGCACAGTCGAATATGTCGGCGAAAAGAATGTGGCGACGACCGGAAGCCACAAGGCGTCGCTGCAGCGCGAACAATTGGTGGCACTGGTCCACGCGGTGAAGAACGCCAACTTCTTTTCGACGCCGGACATTTATCATAACGGCGTCGGCGGTCGCGGCTGCAAGTCGCTCAAACCCGGGCAGGCAGCCATCATCATCGGTGTCACCCGCAATGCCGATACGAAGGTGATTCACTACGACTACGGCTGCGGCGGTGCGCCAGCCTCGCTGGGTAAGCTGGCCGACCAGATCGACCAGATCCTGCGCACCGACCGCTGGACGGCGGCTACGACCTGAGCTTCGGCCACAGCGCCGATTTCCCGCCGTTTATCCTGTCGATTTTCTTTACGCTCTCGCATCCCCGCCTATGATGTGTCGTGCAACCGCCTGATTTCTATTCGAATTCAGACTTGGCACTATTTTTGCTTCCTCAATTGTGAGGCCGGTTTGTTTGCCCCGAGCAACCCAGCCGTTCCTCGGATGACTTCCGGCGGCGATACAGCCTGCTGACCCCCCACAGGGCACCGCCCGGCCGCGACGGGCGGGACGCCACTGACAGCAGGCTCGCCGCCGTCTTTTTATTCCGGTCGACAGGGGTTCGCAGCGAATCGGCTACAATGCCGGCTGGTTTTTCGCGGGCTTTTCCATGACGAAAATCGGCACGCCGCTCACCGCCGGCGCGACGCGCATCCTGCTGCTCGGTTCGGGCGAACTCGGCAAGGAAGTGACGATCGAGGCGCAGCGTTTCGGTGTTGAGGTGATCGCGGTCGATCGCTACGCGAACGCGCCGGCAATGCAGGTTGCGCACCGGTCGCACGTGATTCCGATGCTCGACGGCACCGAGGTGCGGCGCGTAATCGAGCTGGAAAAGCCACATTTCATCGTACCGGAAATCGAGGCGATCGCAACGCCGACGCTCCTCGAACTCGAAGCCGAGGGTTGGCACGTAGTGCCGACTGCGCGGGCGGCACGGCTGACGATGGACCGCGAGGGCATCCGCCGCGTTGCCGCCGAAGATCTCGGCATTGCGACTTCGCCTTACCGCTTTGCAGACACGGAAGTCGAATATCGCGAGGCAATCGATGCCGTCGGCCTGCCGTGTGTAGTCAAGCCGGTGATGAGTTCGTCCGGCAAGGGACAGAGTACGCTGCGTATCGAAGCCGATATCGACCCGGCGTGGCGCTATGCGCAGGAAGGCGGCCGTACCGGCGGAGGACGCGTGATTATCGAGGGCTTCGTGGATTTCGATTACGAAATCACACTCCTGACCGTGCGCCACAAGGACGGCATTACGTTTTGCGATCCGATCGGCCACCGCCAGGAGCGCGGCGACTATCGCGAATCGTGGCAGCCGCACCCGGTGGCGCCAGCGGCGCTGGCAAAGGCGCAGGCGATGGCCGCGGCCGTCGCCGATAACCTCGGTGGCCACGGCGTATTCGGCATGGAGTTTTTCATCAAGGGCGAACAGGTCTGGTTCAGCGAGGTGTCGCCGCGGCCGCACGATACGGGGTTGGTCACGCTGATTTCCCAGGACCTGTCCGAGTTCGCGCTGCATGTGCGCGCAATTTTGGGTCTGCCGATCCCGGTCATCCGCCAGCTCGGCCCGGCGGCGTCATGTGCGCTGCTGGTGCACGGCAATTCGAAGGCAGTCGGCTTCGCCAACGTCGACGCGGCGCTCGCGGAGCCGGATACGCAGTTAAGACTGTTCGGTAAGCCGGAAGTCCGCGGCGAGCGGCGCATGGGGGTGACGCTGGCGCGGGGGGCATCGCTCGACGACGCGCGCGCCAAGGCAACACGCGCGGCGGCTGCCATCGCCGTCAATCTCTGACTGCCTGGCTTCCCGCACCCAGGGCGGTGGTATAAGCTAGTTGTTGCCAGACTCTACTCTAATCAAGGAGGATCAAAAATGAGAAAGTGGAATCACCTGTGGACGCAGTTCGCGGTATTCGCGTTAATCGCGTTCCTCGCCGGCTGCGCTGCCACCAGAACATCCGAAAGCACCGGCGGCTATATCGACGATTCGGCGATCACCGCCAAGGTCAAGGCGGCGCTTTTGAACGCCAACAACCTGCCGTCCACCGAAATCAGCGTCGAAACCTACAAGGGCGTAGTCCAACTGAGCGGCTTTGTCGACAACAGCAACGACGAGGAGCGTGCGGTTGAAATAGCCCGCGGCGTCGACGGTGTGAAGGATGTCGAAGACCACATGACTGTCAGGGGTAACGAGGGCAGCGGCGACTACTGACGACGGCCGAACGCGAAGGAGCGGCCGCGGCCGCTCCTTCGTTTTTCCGCTTCCGAACGCGGAAGCGGTTTTCTATGGTTGCAACCGGCGTCAGTGCAAGCTATTGCCGAATTCGTCGATCTGCTTTTCGGCCATGTCGCGCGTATAGCCGTACTTCTCCTGGAGCTTGCCGGCAAGCCGCTCGCGATTGCCTTCGATCTGGTCAAGTTCATCGTCGGTGAGCTTGCCCCATTTCTGGCGTGCGTTGCCCTTGAATTGCTTCCAATTACCTTCCACTCGATCCCAGTTCATGGCTGGTTCCTCCTGAAAATATTTTCCATGCCAAAAGAGAAGGGGAAACCTTCAGCAAAGTATAGGCGCAGATGGCAACGACACGATGTGCTGGAAGTCGCGGTTTTTCAGCCGGTTACTTGCTTATATCGAGTTCGATACGGGAAACGACGCTGCGTACGCCCTCGACGCCCTGGACAACCTCAATGGCGTGCTGGTAGGTCGCCAGGTCGAAGACCTGCCCGGTCAGCGTGACAATCGAGCCGTGCACGCGCACGTTGATGTCCGCATCCCTCAGCACCGGGTCCTGCGTCAGCGCGGCGACAACTTTGCTCGCCAGCGCACGTTCGCTGTTGCTGACCTCGGCCTGGTGCTTGACCCACCCGCCGGTAGTATAAGCGCGCGGCTGCGAG
>DASSOO010000229.1:0-2340 GCA_035700455.1 Gammaproteobacteria bacterium | reverse complement strand
GGATGAAGCCGACGGTATCGGCGACGACCGCCTCGCCCGCACTGTCCAGCGGCAGCCGCCGGATGGTCGGGTCGAGCGTCGCGAACAACTGGTCGGCGGAGTACACCGCCGCGCCGGTGAGCCGGTTGAACAGCGTCGACTTGCCGGCGTTGGTGTAGCCGACCAGCGAAATCGAAGGCACCGCGTGGCGGCGCCGGTTACGCCGGCCCTGCGCGCGCTGCTGCTGCACGCGCTCGAGCTTCCGGTTGAGCTGCTTGATGCGTACGCCGATCAGGCGGCGGTCGGTTTCGAGCTGGGTTTCGCCCGGACCGCGCAGGCCGATACCGCCCTTCTGGCGTTCCAGGTGAGTCCAGCCTCGCACCAGCCGCGTTGACAAGTGCTTGAGCTGCGCGAGTTCGACTTGCAGCTTGCCTTCGAAGGAGCGCGCGCGCTGTGCAAAGATGTCGAGGATGAGACCGGTTCGGTCGAGTACCGGACGGCCAAGCGCGCGTTCGAGATTGCGTTCCTGGCTCGGCGACAATGTGTGGTTGAACAGCACGACGTCGGCATCGTGCACGCCGGCGGTCGCGCGTATTTCGTCGACCTTGCCGGCACCGACGAAAGTGCGCGGGTCGGGCGCGGCGCGGCGGCCATTCACAGACGCGACCGGCTCGGCGCCGGCCGAACGGCTCAATTCCGCAAATTCCTCGGCGCGATCCGACGGACGTCCCCGCTCGAGATCGATATCCAGATGGACGAGAATCGCGCGTTCGCTGCGTGGCGGCAATCAACTACCTCTGCGACGCGCGCCGCATGCAGGCTGGGTCATTCGGAACGGGGGGCATCTCCGCCGTTGTCATTGGGCGCAAGGTGCACCGCGCGGCTCGGCACGATGGTCGAGATTGCGTGCTTATAAACCATCTGGCTGACACTGTTCTTCAACAACACCACAAACTGGTCGAAGGATTCGATCTGACCCTGCAACTTGATGCCATTGACCAGGTAAATCGAAACCGGAATTCTTTCCTTGCGAAGCACGTTGAGAAACGGCTCCTGAAGAGACTGGCCTTTCGCCATCGCAGTTCTCCTTGGTTTTGCTCTAGTTATTACCCGCACTGCCGCGGCGGCGTCCCGACCGACCACTCAGACTTGTGCAACGCGCGCCGACTGCTGCTCAAACTATGCCGATTGTATCACAGCCGCGCAGCGCCGCCCGCGCGCTCGAGCCACTCTTCGCAGCGCCGCCAGAGGTCGGACGCCAGTGTCGGCATGCCGGCGGTAAAGTTCTCGTCGGCGGGTTCGCTGCGTAACCACGTCAACTGCCGCTTGGCGTACTGGCGGGTTGCGGCGATGCCGGTCGCAACCGCCGCTTCGCGGTCCAGCCGACCGTCGAGGTACGCCCACAACTGGCGGTAGCCGACCGCCCGCATCGACGGATGCGCAGCCGTCAACCCCGGCCGTGCCCGCAGCGAGGCCACCTCATCGATAAAGCCGGCGTCGAGCATCGCCTGGAATCTCGCGGCAATGCGCGCGTGCAATTCCGCGCGCGACGGCGGCAACAGGGCGAGGCGCAAAAGCCGGAAAGGTGGCGGCGAATGCCGGCGGCGCAACTGCACGCTCATCGGCTCGCCGCTCAGGTGGTGCACTTCAAGTGCGCGCTGGATGCGCTGCGCGTCATTCGGGTGCAGGCGCATCGCCGTCGCGGGATCGACTTGCGCCAGCCGCGCGTGCAGCGCCGGCCAGCCCGCCTCCTCCGCTTCGCGCTCCAGGCGTGCGCGATAATCGGCGTCGGCTTCGGGCAGTCGCGCAAGGCCCCGCTCGAGCGCGCGGAAGTAGAGCATCGTGCCGCCGACCAGGACCGGTACGCGGCCGCGCGTGGAAATCGCCTGCATCAGCGCCAGCGCATCGGCGCGAAAGCGCGCCGCCGAATAGCTTTCTTCCGGTTCGAGGATATCGATCAGATGATGCGCCACTGCCGCCCGGTCGGCCGCTGTCGGCTTCGCCGTGCCGATATCCATGCCGCGGTACACCATCGCCGAATCGACGCTGATGATTTCGAGCGGCAGCCGTTCGGCGAGGGCGAGCGCCGCGTCGCTCTTGCCGGTGGCGGTGGGGCCGAGCAAGAGTATCGCCGGCGGTAATGATGCGCTCGCCTCACTTGAGGCAGCGTTCTTCATCGGCCGCCTTGATCAGTGCCTGGGACTAAGTGCCTAGGACTGAGTGAAGAACCTAAGAACATCGCCTCTTCCTCTGACTCAGTCCCAGGCACTCAGCACCAGGCACTTCCTAGCGCCCGCGCAAAAACAGCCGGTCGAGTTCGCCGAGGCTGATGTGCGTCCAGGTGGGACGGCCGTGGTTGCA
>DASSOO010000228.1:0-10771 GCA_035700455.1 Gammaproteobacteria bacterium | reverse complement strand
GGCGCCAGACGGCTCTTATCTGCTATTCGTCTCCAACCGGCCGGCCACATCCGGCGGCAAACCGCTGGACGTTATCTTTAAAGGAAAAGTTTATCCCGGCGTCGGCATGAATATCTGGCGTGTCAATCGAGAGGGTGGCGGCTGGAGTACACCGGTACGACTACCGCCGTCCATTAACTCCAGCACGTCCACGTTTGCGCCGAGCATTGCCGCCGACGGCAGCCTGTATTACATCGGCAGGACGGACCCGAAAGGTCCGTCGCGCCTGCTTCGGTCGCGATACCGCGATGGCCGTTACCTGCCGCCGACGCCGGTCGCCATCGGCGGGCCCAACGACTGGATACGCGATCCGGCGATTGCACCGGACCAGTCGTTCATCGTTTTCAGTATCGTTCCCGCCGGCAGCAAGCAGAAACCGCGACTCGCGATTGCGTTCCGCGAAGACAACGGCTGGAGCAAGCCGATCGATCTTGGCGACAGCGTGAACGGCCCGGGCTCTGCGATGGGCAGTCAACTCGGCCCGGGTCATCGCACCCTGTACTTCTACAGTCCCCGCAAGGCGCCCGCCGCGGGAGCGGTGCCATGG
This sequence comes from Gammaproteobacteria bacterium, assembly GCA_035700455.1. Classification (GTDB taxonomy): domain Bacteria; phylum Pseudomonadota; class Gammaproteobacteria; order Natronospirales; family DASSBR01; genus DASSBR01. Next base: position 10,185 of record DASSOO010000228.1, on the reverse strand, counting down.
AATAACGGTCGCTCGAATATCTGGCGGATCTCGCTGATCCCATGGCTGCACGCGCACCACGCCGCGATTATGGGAACGCATAAAGCGAAAAGTAGGAAATGATATTGAAAATGGGCACGACCGCCACGCTCGCCTTTTTCGGTTTTGTAATATCGAGTGCCGCCGGTGCCGCCGCGGCGGCGAACGTGCCGCACGTTTTCGCACCCGGCGTCATTTCCTCCACCGTTGGTGCGGATTGTCTGACGTTTACACCGGACGGCAACACCGCCATCTTCGACCGGGAGCCGGGGCGCGACGTCATGATCATGGTTTCGCACCGTGCCGACGGCCGGTGGTCGATGCCGCACATCGCTTCGTTTTCCGGCCGCTGGGCGGACCACGATCCGGCCATGGCGCCCGACGGATCTTATCTGATCTTTACCTCCAATCGCCCGGATACTCCCGGCGGCAAGCCGCTGCACGGCGGCCACCTGTGGCGGGTGAATCGCGAGGGCGACGGCTGGAGCAAGCCGGTGCGCCTGCCGGACACGGTCAACTTCGGGTCGCACGTTTATGCACCGAGCATCGCCGCGAATGGCGATCTCTATTTCCAGAGCAGGGACAATCCATCGCGCCAATTCCACATTTACCGCTCCGCGTGGCGCGGCGGCCGCTATCAAAAGCCCGTGCAGTTGCACCTCGGTCCGGCGGGAGCGCATGAGCTGGACCCGGCGGTGGCACCCGACGGCTCGTTCATCGTTTTCGACGCCGACTTCGCCGGCCAGGGTAAGCCCGACCGTCTTTACATCGCCTTTCGCGAAGGGAGCCGCTGGACTAAGCCCATGGACCTCGGCGATGCGGTGAACCGCTACGAGCCCTGGGGGTCGCACCTCGGGCCGGACGGCCACACGCTGTATTTCACGAGCAATGCGGCGCCCCGCGCAAGCTATCCGCGCACGCCGGCGGATGCGCGCGGCGAACTCGCACGCGCCCGCGCCTGGGATAACGGCGTGAATCACATCTGGTACGTGGATCTCACACCGTGGCTGCGTGTGTACCAAGCGTCGCCGGGCATCAAACATGACAATCGGAGGAACTCGCTGTGACCTGTCGCCATGTTCCGTTATTTGCCGGTTCGCTGGCAGTACTTTTCATCACGCTCACTGCGCACGCCGCGCCGCCAACACCGACGCTTTTTGCGTCAGGTGTAATTTCCGGGCCGGCAAACGACGATGCCGCTACGTTCGCACCCGATGGCAAAACCGTTTATTTCTTTCGCAGCAACGGCGACGATTACGACATCATGGTGTCGCACCTTGACGGTACGCACTGGTCGCAGCCGAAGATCGCATCTTTTTCTGGTCATTGGCGCGATCTCGAGCCGGCGATGGCGCCGGACGGTTCCTACCTGATATTTGCTTCAAGTCGCCCGATCGACGGCAGCCATAAACGTCCCGACGGCCATTGGGGCGGACACGTTCATCCTGGCCGCGGCGGAAACCTGTGGCGCGTAAATCGGCAAGGCGACGGCTGGAGCAAGCCTGTCCGTCTGCCGCTCATCGTCAATCGTGTCGACTCCACGTTCAGCCCGGCGATCGCCGCCGACGGCAGTCTTTATTTCATGGCGGCGACTGGCCCGGGCGGTCATTTCCAGCTTTACTGCGCACATTTCGAAGACGGAAAATATCAGGCCCCAACGCTGCTGCCATTCAGCGCCGGCAAGTACGGCGGCGTCGATCCCGCCGTGGCGCCGGATCAATCGTTTATCGTCTTCGCATCGAACCGCCCGCCGACGCCTGCGCGTAATTCCTACGCTTTTATCGCTTTTCGCGATAACGGCCGCTGGGGCAAACCTGTCTCGCTCGGGCCGGCAGTAAACAGCCTCGGTCCTATCGACGAACTGCGCCTGGGGCCTGACGGTCACACGCTCTACCTGTCCAGCGGCCACGTCGTTCCGCCGGTATATCCGAAGTCTGCCGTGTCCAGTGCGGCCGGCTTGCGGAGAATGCAGAGCTGGAACAACGGCAATGACAACATCTGGACGATCGACCTCACGCCTTGGCTGCGCGCGCATGAAAAGACCGGGCATTAATTATCACCTCGATCGGAGGAGCAAGTCATGATTCGGCAGGTCGTCCCGTGGATTGCCGGCTCGCTGGCGGTTCTTTTCACCATGCTTGCCGCGCACGCCGCACCGCCGACGGCAAAACCGACACTTTTTGCGCCGGGTATGATCTCCGGCCCGGCGAATGACGCGGCCGCGACCTTTACGCCCGACGGCAAAACCGTTTTCTTTACCCGCGGCGACGGCCTCGACGACGACATCCTGGTTTCGCATCGCAAAGCCGGAGGCTGGTCCGTGCCGGCAATCGCGCCGTTTTCCGGAACGTGGCGGGATCTGGAACCGGCATTGGCACCGGGCGGCACCTACCTGATCTTCGCGTCCAGTCGCCCCGATCCCGTCACTCACCGGCGTCCGGACGGTTGTTGGGGCGGCAAGACACATCCCGGCAGAGGCGGCAACCTGTGGCGCGTGGACCGGACGCCACATGGCTGGTCAGCGCCGCGGCGGCTGCCGGACAGCATCAACCGCAACGGCTCGGAATTCGGGCCGGCGATTGCCGCCAACGGCGACCTGTACTTTTCCGACGTCTACGGCAAGAGCAAACGCACGCATCTCTTCTTCGCGCGATTCAAGGGCGGCGGGTATGAAAACCCGGCGCCGATGCCATTTACCGATTCCCGCTGGAGCGATGCAGACGCGGCGGTGGCGCCCGATGAAACATTCATGATCTTTGCGTCGACGCGCCCGCCCACACCGCCTCAGCAGATGGACCTGTTTATCGTCTTCCGCCGAAACGGCCGCTGGGGCACGCCGCGGCACCTGCCGGCGACGGTCAACCATATGGCGACCAACACCGAATCGCGCCTTGGCCCCGACGGCCATACGCTCTACTTCACCAGCGATTACATCGTGCCGGTCGCGTACCCGAAGACAATCGAGGCTGCCAATCGGGGTCTGCAGCGGATGCAGGTTTGGAACGACGGCAAAGGCAACATCTGGAAGATCGATCTCTCACCGTGGCTGGAGCGCGATTGGCACGGCGGCACCGGATGAGTCGGCGAGCACGCCGATATTCGAGGGCTGGAAAAACCGAGGATATCAGCCGGTTCGGCAACACTCGTATGCCGGTGGCGGTGATGGCCGAGCGCGGAAACTTGATTTATGTGTTATGGTGATATATAACACTAATCAAAATAATTTAGGTGAGGAAGGACGATGGCAAAGATGCGAGTGACATTTTTCGCGTTGCTGATGGTGGGCATGGCGACTGGCACCGGGTATGCCTCCGCGGGAGGTGCATCATCCAGACATGCAAAAGCGATATCGCTTGCAAAGGTCAAGAGCATCATCGCCGCCAACCGCAAGATCGTTTCGCCGCACGGTATCCAGGAGCAGGTCAAGCTGCACATCAACGGCATCGACCAGTGGCTGTCGATTCGCGGCCGCGACTTGCGCAATCCGGTTCTGCTGTTCCTGCACGGCGGCCCGGGTTCGCCGGATATGCCGATGGCCTGGACATTTGAGTCGCCGTGGGAGGACTACTTTACCGTCGTTCAGTGGGATCAGCGCGGCGCCGGTAAGACCTACGCTGCCAACACCGAGGCCGAAATGGCGCCCGGCATGACCATCGACGGCATGACGAAGGACGCGGAGAAGGTTGTCGAATATCTACGCAAGCGCTTCCACAAGCAAAAAGTCTTCCTCATGGGACATTCCTGGGGCAGCGTGCTGGGCGTGACTCTGGCGCAGCGCCACCCGGAGTGGTTTTACGCTTACATCGGCGTGGGTCAACTGATAAATACGCGCGTTAACGAGAAACTCGGCTATGACTTCGCCCTGCAGCAATCCAAGCTGCATCACAACGTAGAAGCGGTTCGCGAATTGAAGGCCATCGCACCGTATCCCGGCACGAAGGGCCTGACGGCCAAGCGCATCGGCGTGCGCAGCAAGTGGGAGATGTATTACGGTGGCCTTGCCTGGGGCCGCAAGGATTATCAATTCGCCGCCGATACGTGGAAACTGTCGCCCGAATACACCGAACGCGACCTGAAGGCGATCGACAAAGGCGGCGCATTTTCAATCGCGCATCTGTTACAGCCGCTGTTGAATGTCGATTTTGATGAGGTGGTGCGCTTCGGCTGCCCGGTGATTCTGTTCGTCGGCGCGCACGACTACACCACCTCGCATAAGCTCGCGGTACGGTGGTTCGACAAGATTCATGCCCCCTCCAAGCGCCTGGTCATCTTCGCCGACTCCGCGCACATGATAATGCTGGAACAGCCTGGCCGATTTCTGGTGCATTTGGTGACTGACGTACTGCCGTACGCGCAAAGGCACGGTGACGCAGCGCCGGCGGAAATAACCCGCACCGGGACGGAAAACGGCAACGGCGGGACGTCGATATGATTCAGCGACTGCTGGAATAGGTCCGTTCGTTCGCAACACTCCGTTTGGCGGAATGACGCATCGGTAGCGCCCGAATCTATCAACGCCGGCGCCCGTGGTTTTTCGTGGCGAGAGACTCCACAATGAGCCAGTGGACGATTCGCTGGAAATACCGCTATTCCCGCTCCAGACCGTCTTGTTTCCCGGCGGTCCGTTGTCGCTCAGGATTTTCGAGCCGCGTTACCTCGATATGGTCAGCCGCTGCCTGCGCGAAGAGCATGCCTTCGGCGTGTGCCTGATTCGCGCAGGTGCGGAAACCGGACCGGCGGAGATTGTCGAAGTGGGAACGCTCGCGCGCATCGTCGACTGGCAGCCGCGCGACGACGGCATGCTCGGCATCCGTGTGCGCGGCGGCGATCGCTTTCGGCTTGAGCAACGCTGGACGCAGAAGGACGGCCTCAACGTCGGCCGCGCCCGGTCGATTGCGCCGGATCTGCCGGCGCCGCTGCCGGCGGAATGGCGGCCATTGGTGCCGTGGCTGAAGCGTGCGATCAAGACGCTCGCGGCACATTATTCCGGCGTCGAGGCCGATTACGAAGACGCACGCTGGGTCGGCTTTCGGCTCGCGGAAATTCTGCCGCTGCCGTTGCCGCACCGTCAGGTGCTGCTGGAAATGACTAGCCCGCTGGAACGGCTGCGGATGCTGTGGCCGTTGGCGCAGGCGGCACGTCGCAAACAATGAGCAGCACTTCGGCGGGGTTGCGCACGTAAGTCACCCGGTTGCGCGTCGTTTGCAGCGAAGCCGCGAGGCGCGCAAGTGCGGAATCGGCATCGTCGGCACCGATCGGGCGCGGCAGTGCCAGCAGAGGAATTCGCCGATAGATCTTGAAGCGGCTGACGCGGCCGACGCTGATCGGCCGGCCGTCAGTGGTGTGCCAGCCGCTCTCCCACAGTTTCAGCACCCATTCCGACTTGCCGTCGTCGCCCGGCCGGATCAGTACCAGATTTTCGCCGCGGCGCGAAAGGAACTGCGGCAGCAGCGGCAGGTTCTCGATGCGAGGGTCCGGCGCGAGCCAATGCACAATGTCCTGCAGGCTCAGCTTCGGCGGTCGTCGCCAGCCTTCCGGTTCGAGCACCGCCGCAAGCAGCGCCGGGTTGCCTGCCACCTGCACGTTGAGCGGAGCCTTGCCGTGACGTCCCGCGTGCAGCTGGATGACGTCGCGCCAACCGCTCTTCAGCCAAGCATTGGTTGCGACCGGTGCCGGCGGCGTGGGCTTCGGCAGTAGCGAAGCGCCAAGCGGCGTCCACAGAAGCATGAGCGCCACGATGGCGGCGAAGCTGGCGGCCGCGATCGCCACGAGCATGCCGTTCGAGGCGCGTTCCAGCGGTTCGCGCATGTGGATCGCGATGCGCCGGAGCAGCCGGTAGAGCACCCACAGGCAGAACGCGAGGAGTGCGATCAACAGCATCATGCGGGTTGCGACCGCGGCGGCGAGGTCGAGCGAGGCGCCGAAAACGGCGCCTGGAAATAGGTACACCGGCGCCCACAGCGCGGCCGAGATGATGTCGATGACGAGGAAACGCGTGACCGACATGCCGCTCATGCCGGCAATGGTCGGAATCAGCGGCCGCACCGGACCGACGAAGCGGCCGAAGACGATGCTCTTGCCGCCGTGGTTGTCGAAAAAAACCTCACCTTTTTCGAACAGCTCCGGGTGCTTGCCGAACGGCCACACCCGCCGCAGCCGGTCGCGGTAGAGATAACCGACGAAATAGCTCGCCACATCGCCGGCGACTGCGCCGCAGGCCGCCCAGATGGCGATCGGCCAGAACGACAGGTAACCGCTGCCGATGAGCGCGCCGATGCCGAACAGCACAAAGATGCCCGGCATCAGGTAGCCGATAATCAGCAGCGATTCGAAGCAGGCGATTGCGAATACTGCGACGCCGGCCCAGTTCGGATTCGCCGAAACCCAGTCGAGCAAGTGGTTGAGGGTATGGGCGAACACTAGATCTTTGCGAAGGCCCGCGCCGCGGCCTCAATGGTCGCGTCGATGACAGCAGCATCATGCGCGGCCGAAACGAAGCCGGCCTCGAATGCGGACGGCGCGAGGTATACGCCTTCGTCGAGCATGGCGTGGAAAAAGCGGGCGTAGCGGTCGCGGTCGGCGCTCATTACTTCCGCGTAGCTCTGCGGTGCCGTGTCGCGGAAAAACAGGCCGAACATGCCGCCGACCTGCTGCGTCGACAATGCGATGTCTCCGTCTTTCGCCGCGGCCGCAAGACCTTCGGTCAGACGTGCGGTGGTCGCGGCAAGATGCTCGTGAAAGCGGGGCGCGGAGATCAGTTCCAGCGTCGCGAGGCCTGCCGTCATCGCGAGCGGATTTCCCGAAAGTGTGCCGGCCTGATAGACAGGTCCGGTCGGAGCGAGCTGCCGCATGATGTCGCGCCGGCCGCCGAAGGCGCCGACCGGCATCCCGCCGCCGATAATCTTGCCGAGCGTCGTGAGATCGGGCGTCACGCCGTAAAGCTGCTGCGCGCCGCCGGGACCGACGCGAAAGCCGGTCATCACTTCATCGAAGATCAGTAAAGCGCCGTGCGCGCGAGTAAGCTCGCGCAGGCCGGGCAGAAAATCCGCCAGCGGCGGTATGCAGTTCATGTTGCCGGCAACAGGCTCGACGATTACGGCAGCAATCTCGTCGCCGACTTCATCGAAGGCGATACGCGCCGCGTCGAGGTCATTGTAGGGAAGCGTCAGTGTGTGTTCGGCCAGCGCTGCGGGCACGCCCGGCGAACTCGGCACGCCGAAGGTCAGCGCCCCGGAGCCCGCCTTTACGAGCAGCGAATCGGAGTGGCCGTGGTAACCGCCCTCGAACTTGACGATCTTTTCGCGCCCGGTGAACGCGCGCGCGAGGCGGATCGCGCTCATCGTCGCCTCGGTGCCGGAATTGACCATGCGCACGAGTTCGATCGACGGCATCATCGCGACGACTTTTTCCGCGAGCCGGGTTTCCAGCACTGTCGGCGCACCGAAGCTCAGGCCGTTCGCCGTCGCCGCCTGTACTGCGGCAACCACCGCCGGATGCGCGTGGCCGACGATCATCGGGCCCCACGAGCCGACATAGTCGATGTAGCGCCGGCCGTTCTCCGCGTACAGATAGGGCCCTTCGGCGCGGGCAATAAACAACGGCGTGCCGCCCACGCCGCCGAACGCGCGCACCGGCGAATTGACCCCGCCGGGAATGACGCGCGCGGCGGCGGCGAATAAGTCTTCAGACATCAGGCGAATCCGGTTTTGCAATGGCCGCATATTAACCGATGCACTCACGGGTTAAACAACGCGGCGATCCGGCGCGCTGCCGCCGAAATATCGCCCGCCGCAATGACGGCGGCCGCAACCGCCAGAAAATCGGCGCCTACGTGAATCAGCTCCCCGCCGTTGTTTGCATTGATGCCGCCGATGGCAACGATCGGCACGAGCAGCCGTTTGCGCGCGGCCACCAGCAAGCCGATCGGGGCGCGCGCCGCGTTCGGCTTGGTGGTCGACGGAAAGAAGCTGCCGAAGGCGACGTAGGTGGCTCCGGCCGCCTGGGCGTGCTCGGCGCGTGCGAGCGAATCGTAACAGGAGACGCCGATAATGGCGCCGTGCGGGAGCTGGGTCTTGGCGACGGCGGGAACGGCGTCATCGCGGCCGAGGTGGACGCCGTCGGCGCCGAGTGCAGCCGCAAGGTCGACATCGTCGTTGACGATGAGCCCGATGCCGGCGTCGCGGCACAACCTGAGCAGCCGGTTGGCGTCGCGCCACCGGCGTACGTTGTCACCGCTCTTGTCGCGATACTGCACGAGTTTGGCACCGCCTTCGATGGCCGCGGCGGTCGCGGCGGCCAGTTTTGCGGGCTTCACCAGGCTGGTGTCGGCCAGCACGTAAAGGCCGCGCAGCGGCAGCGGCGTCGGTTCTGCGTGCATTACGCGCTCCGCGTCGGAATCAGTTGGCCGCGGCCGAGCGACATGGCCGCGCGCAAGGCCTCGAACGTGTATTGCTGTGCGCCGGCAGCCGCGTCGGCAACGTTTTCCCCTCGCGCGATGCGCGCAGTCGCCGCGGCCGCCAGCGTGCAACCGGATCCATGGAAGCGGCCCGGCAGGCGCGGCCAATCGAAGGCACGCCGGTAATCGCCGGGGCCGAGCAGCAGGTTGCGAACGGTGGGCGTAGCCTGGTCGCCGCCGGTGACGAGCACAAAACCGCCGCCGTGCGCTTGCAATAGCCGGGCGCCGTCGTCGATGTCGGCGGCCTGTGGAGCGAGCGCCAGGCATTCGGCCCCATTGGGCGTGGTGAGAACCGCGCGTGGCAGCAGGTCGGCGCGCAGCACGTCGACGAGACTGTCCTCGGCGAGTGCCGCACCTCCGCCGGCAACCAGCACCGGATCGAGCACGACCGGAATATCGGCATGCTCTTCGAGCAAGGCGGCAACCGCCTGGCCGATCGCGCCATTCGCGAGGAGGCCGAGTTTGATCGCCGCAACCGGCATGTCATCGAGTATCGCGCGCGCCTGCGCAACGACGAACGCCGCATCGAGTGCTTCGACAGCGCTCGCATTGCACGTGTCCTGCACTGTCACCGCCGTCGTGACGGCGGCGGGGTGTACGCGGTGCGCGGTCAGCGTCTGAATGTCGGCGACGAGTCCCGCGCCGCCGGAAGGGTCCATGCCGGCGATCACCAGCACGACGGGAAGTTTTGCTTGCGCCATAGGCACATTTTAACAGGCGGGTTTCGCGGCTTTCCGGTTCATGGGAAAATAGCCGGATGAATCAACTTGCCAGCGACGACCTGATCCAACCGATGAAGGCCTACATGTGCGTGATCTGCGGTTACATATATGAAGAAGCCAAGGGCGATCCGGATTCAGGCGTTGCGCCCGGCACCCGCTGGGAAGACGTGCCGCTCAACTGGACCTGCCCCGACTGCGGCGCGAGCAAGGAAGATTTCGAGATGATCGAGATCTAAAAGACAAAGTGCCTAGTACTGAGTGCCTAGGACTAAGTCAAGAATAGATCCTTCACCTACACCGGCCCAAAGGCTTTCAGTTCCCGGCCGGGCTAATTACATTCTCTTAGCTCAGTCCTAGGCACTTAGTCCCAGGCACTTCCTAACTCAGCGGCCAGAACACCGGGATCAGCATCAGCGCGACTGCCGCGAGGATCAAATTGAGCGGCAGGCCGAAGCGCACGTAGTCGGTGAACCGGTAGCCGCCGGGGCCGTATACCATCAGGTTCGTCTGGTAGCCGATCGGCGTTGCGAAGCTTGCGGAAGCCGCCATTGCGATGGCGATCGCGAACGGCAACATGTTGAGGCCAAGCGACTGCGTCGTCGCGAGCGCGAGCGGAAACATGATGACGGCCGCCGCGTTGTTGGTGACGACTTCGGTCAGGACCATTGTCATCAGGTAGATCGTTGCCAGCAGCACCCACGGATGATGACCGGCGCCGCCCAGCAGGGTCGTCGCGAACTCGGCGGCGGCGCCGCTGGTCTCGAGCGCGCGGCCGATGCCAAACGACGCAGCGATTACCAGCAGCACGTCGAGCTCGATACTGCGGCGCGCGCTGGAGACGTTGCAGCAGCCGGTCAGCACCATCGCACCGGCGGCGGCGAACGACGCCGTTAACAGATCGAGCACTCCGAGGCTCGCGGTCAGCACGAGGCCGAGCAGGATGAGCCACGCGACCCAGCTGCGCTCGTGGCGCGGAAACACCGACCCTTC
>DASSOO010000227.1:0-11425 GCA_035700455.1 Gammaproteobacteria bacterium | reverse complement strand
TTCCGATGCACACTTCCTTGTTACCGGCATGTCTTCCCCTCCTTGTGGCTGTGCTATTCTGCTGTCCCGCGTCGCAATCCATCCGTCGTTCGTGGCAGTGAAACACATCTACAAAGTCGTTTTTTTGAACCAGGGCAAGATTTACGAAATCTACGCGTCGAGCGTCAGTCAGGGCGCGATGTTCGGTTTCGTCGAAGTCGAAAACCTGGTGTTCGGTGAGCGTTCCGCAGTGGTTGTCGATCCCGGCGAAGAACGTTTAAAGAGCGAATTTCGCGGCGTCAAACGCACCTACATTCCGTTACACGCGATCGTGCGCATCGACGAAGTCAGCAAAGAAGGCGTTGCCAAGATTACCGACGCCGAAGGCGGCAACGTCACGCCGTTTCCCTATTCTGCCTACACTTCCGGCAACAGCGGCCCGGCCAAGTGAGGTTCGCCTCGCTCGGCAGCGGCAGCCGCGGCAACGCCACGCTGATCGAGGCAGATGGCACCTGCCTTATGGTCGACTGCGGTTTCACGCTTGCCGAGATCGAGCGGCGCCTTGTGCGGCTCGGCCGCTCGGGCGACGACATCGCCGCGATTCTGATTACCCACGAACACGCCGATCATGTGCGCGGCGCCGCGCGCTTTGCGGCGCGTTACCGGCTGCCGGTTTACGCGACGCCGGGCACCTTTGAGGCTTGCGCGCGGCACGCGTTCGAATGTGTCGAGCCATTCAGCGTGCATGACAACTTTGCGGTCGGCGCCATCGAGATCGCGCCCGTCGCGGTGCCGCACGATGCGCGCGAGCCATCTCAATTTGTGTTCGGCGACGGTGCGCATCGCATCGGCGTGCTGACCGATCTCGGCCACGTCACCGCCCATGTCGTACGCAGCTTCGCTGCCTGTGACGCGCTGGTTCTCGAGTGCAATCATGACGAAACGATGCTGGTGACAGGGCCTTACCCGCCGTCGCTGAAGCAGCGGGTCGGTGGCCTGCTCGGCCATTTGAGCAATGCGCAGGCCGCCACACTGTTGGCGCAACTCGATCTCAGCCGCCTGCAACACCTTGTTGCTGCGCACCTCAGTGAGCGCAACAACAGTCCCGCACATGCGCGCGAGGCGCTCGCCACCGCCGCCGGCTGCGAAACAGGCTGGGTCGCCATCGCCGGCCAGGACGACGGGCTGGCGTGGCGGGAAGTCTCATAGGCGCCGCTCCGCAGCCGGTCCGTGGTGAGAGGCGGCTGCGCCGAGACGGCTGCGCCGAGGCGGCTGCGCCGCCGGGTTAGTGGTTAGTGGTTAGTGGTTAGTGGTAAGAGGTGAGATCAAGAGAGAGTTACGAGCATCGCAGTTTTCCAGTTCTTCTCCACTAACCACTAACCACTGACCGGGCGGCGCAGCCGCCCATCTTCCTGTAAAATACGCGCTCCCCAAACCGCGCGTTTTCCCATGCTGCAATTTCCCGGCGGTCCGGCGCTTTCCAGTTTTCGTCTCGACAAGCTGCTGGCCCGGCTGCAGACTCTCGCGCCGGAAGTGGCCGGGCTGGACAGTCGCTACCTGCACCTCGTCGACGGCGAATTGCAGCCGGGCGAGGAGGCGGTGCTCAGGCAACTTTTGAGCTACGGGCCGCGGGCCGAAGTCGGCGAACCGCGCGGTACGCTGGTGCTGGTCATTCCGCGTCTCGGCACGATCTCGCCATGGGCAAGCAAGGCGACCGACATCGCGCACAACTGCGGCTTGGCCGGCATCCGCCGCATCGAACGCGGTACCGCTTACTACCTCGAATTTTCCGCACCGCCGGATACGCATATCCTGGCAACGCTTGCCGCCGAACTGCACGATCCGATGACACAGACCGTGGTCACCGATCCGGCGGACGCGGCGCGCCTGTTCGACACGCTTGCGCCGAAGCCGTTGCAGACGGTGGACGTGCTCGGCGCAGGCCGCGATGCTCTGGTTGCCGCCGACGGCGAGTTGGGGCTGGCGTTGTCGACTGACGAAATCGATTATCTCGTCGACGCGTTTCGCGGCCTCGGCCGCAATCCGTCCGACGCCGAACTGATGATGTTCGCGCAGGCGAATTCCGAGCATTGCCGCCACAAGATTTTTCGCGGGCGCTGGATCATCGACGGACAGGCTCGCGACGAAACCCTGTTCGGCATGATTCAGGCGACGCACGCGGCGAGTCCGGACGGCGTGCTGTCGGCCTACCGCGACAATGCGTCCGTTGTTGCCGGGCAGCCCGGCGCGCGATTCTTTCCGGCACCCGCCAGCGACGTGTACGGCTACGTCGAAGAAGACGTGCATCTGCTGATGAAGGTCGAGACACACAATCATCCGACGGCGATCGCGCCCTTTCCAGGCGCGGCGACCGGCGCCGGCGGTGAAATCCGCGACGAGTCTGCGACCGGCCGCGGTGCAAAGCCGAAGGCGGGCCTCACCGGCTTTTCGGTGTCGAATCTCAAGATCCCGGATTTCATGCAGCCGTGGGAGGCGGATGTCGGCAAACCGGCGCGCATGGCCTCGGCGCTCGACATCATGCTCGCGGGCCCGATCGGCGCCGCCGCGTTCAACAACGAATTCGGCCGGCCGAATCTCGCGGGTTACTTCCGTACTTTGGAACAGCGCCGCGGCGGCACCATGCGCGGCTATCACAAGCCGATCATGCTCGCTGGCGGACTCGGCAACGTGCGCGCCGCGCATGTCGAAAAGTGCGAAATTCCTGCCGGGGCTAAAGTTATCGTCATCGGCGGGCCGGCTATGCTGATCGGTCTCGGCGGCGGCGCGGCCTCATCGTTGGCGAGCGGCGAGGCGGGCGAGGCGATCGATTTCGCGTCGGTGCAGCGCGGCAACCCGGAAATGCAGCGCCGTGCACAGGAAGTCATCGACCGCTGCTGGGCGCTCGGCGACGAAAACCCGGTGTTGTCGATTCACGATGTCGGTGCCGGCGGGCTGGCGAACGCGGTGCCGGAATTGCTCGAAGCGAGCGGCCGCGGCGGGCGCATCGACCTGCGCGCAATCCCGACCGACGACGCGGCGCTCTCGCCGATGGAACTGTGGTGCAACGAATCGCAGGAACGTTATGTGCTCTCGGTCATGCCCGCACAGCTCGACGATTTCCTGCGGCTGTGCGAGCGCGAGCGCTGTCCGGTCGCGGTGCTGGGAGAAGCAACCGGCGACGGACAACTGGTCGTTGCCGATCCGGTTTTCGACAATCGCCCCGTCGACATGCCGATGGACACGCTGTTCGGCAAGCCGCCGCGCATGCTGCGCGATGTCCGCCACATTGCAATCGTGGGCGACGATTTCGATGTGAGCGCCATTGATGTGCGCGATGCGGCGCTGCGCGTGCTGCGCCATCCGGCGGTGGCCGACAAAGGTTTTCTGATCACGATCGGCGACCGCACCGTCGGCGGCCTGTCGCACCGCGATCAGATGGTCGGGCCTTGGCAGGTACCGGTCGCGGACGCGGCGGTAACGCTCGCCGGCTTGAAAGGTTACAGCGGCGAAGCGATGGCGGTCGGCGAACGCACGCCGCTTGCGCTCCTTGACGCACCGGCTTCCGGCCGCATGGCGGTGGCCGAGGCGCTGACCAATATCGCGTGCGCGCCGGTCGGCGACGTGCAACAGGTGCGCCTGTCGGCGAACTGGATGGCTGCCGCCGGCCATGACGGCGAAGACGCGGCGCTGTTCGACACCGTCAAGGCAGTGTCGGAACTGTGCATTGCACTCGGCATTGCAATTCCGGTCGGCAAGGACTCGCTGTCGATGGCGGCGTCGTGGCAGGCAGACGGCGAAGCGCGCAGCGTTATCGCGCCGGTGTCGCTGATTGTGTCCGCGTTCGCACCGGTCGCCGATGTCCGCACGAGCATCACGCCGATGCTGCGCACCGACTGCGGTGCGAGCGAACTGCTGCTGATCGACCTTGGCCGCGGCCGCAACCGTCTCGGCGGGTCGATTCTTGCGCAGGTGCACGGACAGATCGGGCACGAGACTCCGGACTGCGATGACGCGGACGAGTTCAAGCGCTTCGTAAACGCGATTCAGGCATTGCTCGCGGATGGCTTGCTGCTCGCGTACCACGACCGCTCCGACGGCGGCCTGTTCGCTTGTGCCGCGGAGATGGCATTTGCCGGGCACTGCGGTGCCGCCATTGATCTGGCGCCGCTGGGCGATGACGCAATCGCTGCGCTGTTCAGCGAAGAGCTTGGCGCGGTCGTGCAAGTGCGCGCGGACGACCGGCCGTCGGTGATGGAAAAGCTGCGCGCGGCGGGACTCGAAGATTGCACACATCGCATCGGCACGGTATCGGCCGATGGGAAACTGCAATTCCGTCACGGCGGCCGGACGGTTCTTTCCGGCACGCGCAACGAGTTTCAGCGCGCGTGGTCGGAAACGAGTTACCGGATGCAGGTGCTGCGCGACGACCCTGACTGCGCGCGCGAGGAATTCGACGCCAAGCTTGCAGAGAACGATCCGGGTTTACGCGCGGCGCTGACGTTCGATCCCGCCGACGATATCGCCGCACCCTTCATCGCGCGCGGCGCGAAGCCGCGGGTCGCGGTGCTGCGTGAAGAGGGCGTCAACGGCCAGATCGAAATGGCTGCCGCGTTCGATCGCGCCGGCTTCGCGGCCGTCGACGTGCACATGAGCGACATCCTCGGCGGGCGCATACGCCTGGCGGATTTCAACGGCATTGCCGCCGGCGGCGGCTTTTCATATGGAGACGTCCTCGGTGCCGGCGGCGGTTGGGCCAAGTCAATTCTGTTCAACGCCCGTGCACGTGACGAGTTCGCCGCGTTTTTTGCCCGCAACGACAGTTTCGGCCTGGGTGCCTGCAATGGCTGCCAGATGTTTTCCGCGCTGCGCGAGTTGATTCCGGGCAGCGAGCACTGGCCGCACTTCGTGCGCAACCGCTCGGAGCAGTTCGAAGCGCGCCTGAGTCTGGTGGAAGTGATCGAGTCGCCATCGCTGCTTTTTGCCGGCATGACGGGTTCCATGATGCCGATCGTCATTGCGCATGGCGAGGGGCGCGCGGAGTTTGCCGCCGGAGCGGATCCGTCGCAGCTGGAGCGCGCGAAGCTGGTTGCGCTGCGCTATGTCGACAACCATGGCCGTGTTGCTGACACTTATCCCGCCAATCCGAACGGCTCTCCCGCCGGCATTACCGGCGTGACGACGCCGGACGGCCGCTTCACCATCCTGATGCCGCATCCGGAACGTGTATTTCGCAGCGTGCAGCATTCATGGCATCCGCCGGAGTGGGGTGAAGACAGCCCGTGGCTGCGGATGTTCCGCAACGCGAGGAAGTGGGTAGGATAGAGTCAGGCGGCGGAGGCGGTGAACGGGCATGGATCGAGAGACGAAGCGCAAGTCCTCGCGATCGTCTCCTGATTCCGGTTGTCACCGTTACCTGCAGCGGTGCGTTCGCGCCGCTGTCAATCCGTATAAACGTGGATAAATCCCTTGACCTCTTTTCCGGCCTCGGCGTTCATCCGGCAAATATGAGTGCCGGTAACGGCCTGGCAGTCGGCTGCATTGAGATTGGTGTCGAATACGAATCTGAATTGCAAACTGCGCGTTTCACCCGCAGGAAATTGCCAGGCTTTCACCGCTGCCAGCACAGCGCTGCTGAACGTTGCCCGGCTGTTGCTTACAGTTGAGGCATCGACAACGTTTCCGGCCGCGTTCACATCGACTTTCACAACGACCGAACCGCTGATTCCGTCTATTAAAGCGGACTGGGGGTAAGCCGGCATCGGCATGCTGCTCGGTATGTTCGACGCCGGGTCAACTGACTGACGGTGGCCGTTATCGGCAGCGGAAACTGCCGCCGTTTCAGAGAGTTTCGCCGGCGCCGCAGCCAAGGCAGAGGCTTCGATGGTATTCGTCGCCGCGGGGTGTATCGGTGTCGTTGCGTGCCTGGTCTGTACCGACATAACGTTTTTTTGCCGCGGCTTTGGAAGACTGTGCCCGCGAGCGTGGCTCGGCTGCGGTTTTGTGCCGACGGCCGGGGCGCCGGACGAGGCGGCAGTGCGATGAGTCTTTGGAGGTGTCGCCGCCTGCTGTCCGCCGTGTCGCTCGACCTTGCCGGTGCTCTTCGCTATCTGCGCTGTCGCTCGCGCAGCAGGGGTTCGTGCCCGCGCAGGCATCGGCGTTAAGGTCGTGGGTGAGTTCCGTTGAACAAGGAGCGCCGGACGGGCGTCGTTTTGCGGCAACCTCAGCAGGTTGGCAGCGCCGATCAAGGCCGCAAAGACGATTAACGCTGCGGCGGCGCCATTGCCTCCGGCACGGTGATGTGGCGAAACCAGCGTTTGTACGCGGTCGTAGAGGGCGCCACCGTTGGCGCCGAGTCCCCAGCCCAGTTCGTTCCCACGGATGGCTTCCAGGTTGGCGAGGGCGCGGGCGTAGGCAACGGGATCGCCAGACACCTCGACGACCAACTGGTCGCAGCATTTCTCGCGTTCCAGCCGCATCTGGTGCGAAATCCAGCGTACCGCCGGATGATAAAACAGCAGCGTTTCTATGACGGTCTGGACCAGGTTAACGAGATAGTCGTTGCGCAGGATATGTGCCAGTTCGTGCGCAAGGATCATTTCGATCTGACGCGCATCCAACCCCGCCAGCACGCAGGGGGGAATCAGAACCAGCGGCTTGAGCCAGCCGATGACCATCGGAACCCGGATCAGTCCGGAGACAGCCAACTGCACCGGTGCGTCCAGGTGCAATCGCGCCTTCAATCTTGCAAGTGCCTCGAACCACGGCGCCGCCAGTCGTATATCGCATTCGCAACGCAAGCGGTGGACGCGCCTCCAACCGGCCAACGTGCGGCTGGCCGTCATGCAGACACCGGCGAACCAGGCGAGCACCAGCCACGGGAGGTACGGCTGCAAATTCCTCTCCAGCGCCGCGCCCGGATTTTGTGCGACGTTTTGGTTCGCAGCCGCAAGCAATGTGCCGCCTGCTCCCGTATGCGCCATCGGCAGGGGGCCGACCACGAAATATACGAATGTCGCCATCGGCAGCAGGGCAAGCCCAAGCAGGCACGCGAAGGCGACCCGGTAACGCGCAGCGGGGGATGCCGACCGCATCATCAGCATCAGCATGGAACAAAGGGCAGCCAGGGCGGCTCCCTGCCACAGAAAGTGGAGCAGCGTCCAACCGAGCGCGAGGACTATCGGTTGTTGCGACAGGTCCGGCAGCATATTCATGGTTGTTCCTTTTCCATGGTATCCAGCAGCGCGCGGATACGGTCCAGTTCTTCCCTGTCCGCCGGTTTTGCAGCGCCCAGCGCCTGCATGACCAGTTGAGCGGCGGAGCCTTCATAAACCTTACCGAGAAAATTCTGCAGGAGTTGGCGCTGGGTGCGCTCTTTGCCGAAAACAGGGCGATAGATGTGAGCGCGCTGGGAATCGTCCCGCTCCACAAGGCCCTTGTCGTGCATGATCTGCAGCAGCTTGAGAGCGGTTGTGTAAACGCCGCGGCCGGTTTTCGGCAAGGCCTCGTGGATTTCGCGTACGGTGCTGGGACCGCGTTTCCACAGTACCTTGAGGAGGTCAAGTTCGGCGGGGGTCGGGGTAGGCAGTGCTTGCTTCCGCGTCATAACGATCATCCGACTTGTTGACTTGCTGACAGTATAGTCCAGATCACGAGAGATTTCGTAGGCTGACCCGGGTGCCGATGCCGGCTTGCAACGTCCGAAAACTACTGCTAAGATTTTAGTACGTCTAGTTTCGTAGATCGGCGTTCCCGCCATCCCTTATCCACAGGCTCAGCGCGAGGATCAGCTTATGGCACAAAAGATTATGCTTGCCGCCGCCTCGCTGGGCTTGCTGCTGCTGACCGGGTGTGCGAGCCTGTCATCCCCGCCGGTTGCCTCCAGCACCGGCGCCCGGGAGGCGGTGGCGCAAGGAAGGGACAAGGACGTAGTGTGCGTCCAGCAACACACCACCGGCAGCCACTTGGCCCAGGTCGTGTGTACCACCAAGGAAGAACGCGCGCGGGCGATGGCGAATGATCGCCGCGACTACACCAACATGACGGCGCCGAATCTGGGCGGCCAGCAGACCAACTGCAAGCCGCATTGTTTGTAACAGGCGGTGCGGATCCCGTAATTCAACCCAACCTCAGGTGACACTATGACTTTGAGAATCCTGTCTGCTGCAGCATTGATGTCTTTGTTGGCTGGATGCGCAAGCTCGCCGTCGGTACCGCCGGTGGCATCGACTGCGGGAGCGCGCCAGGCGGTGTCGCAGGGCAAGGACAAGGACGTAGTCTGCGTGCAGGAACATACGACCGGCAGTCACCTGGCGCAGGTAGTTTGCACGACACGCGAGGAAAGAGAAGCGGCCCAGCGCGGCAGCGCGCAGGCACTGCAGAACATGCAGCGTGGCGGGCCGCGAAACAGCAGCCTTCCCAATACGCCGCCGGCACGGTAGCGGCAAAACAGTTTCCTTTAAAGCTATAGCGCCCGCTCCCCAGCGGGCGCCTTTTTTTATCCGCTGGAGCGGTTCGGGTAAACTTTGCCTCTTTCATGCCTGAAGGACCCGCCGTGACCAGCCGTTACCGCGACGTAGAAATCCACGCTCCCACCGGCCCGGAATTAAGCTGCCTCGGCTGGCAGCAGGAAGCCGCTCTCCGGATGCTGATGAACAACCTCGACCCGGGCGTCGGGGAAAAGCCGAAAGAACTGGTCGTCTACGGCGGCATCGGCCGCGCGGCGCGCAACTGGGAGTGCTACGACGCGATCGTCGCGACGCTCAGGCGGCTCAAGAACGACGAGACGCTGCTGGTGCAGTCGGGCAAGCCGGTCGGTGTATTTACGACCCATGAAGACGCACCGCGCGTGCTCATCGCCAACTCCAACCTCGTCGGCAACTGGGCCAACTGGGAGCACTTCTTCGAGCTCGATAAAAAGGGCTTGATGATGTTCGGCCAGATGACGGCCGGCTCGTGGATTTATATCGGCTCGCAGGGCATCGTACAGGGCACCTACGAAACGTTTGCCGAAGCGGTGCGCCAGCACTACGCCGGCGACGCTTCCGGCAAATGGCTGCTGACCGGCGGTCTCGGCGGCATGGGCGGGGCGCAGCCGCTAGCGGCGGTTTTCGCCGGCCTGTCCTGTCTCGCTGTCGAGGTTGACCCGGCACGCATCGAAAAGCGCCTTGAAACCGGCTACCTCGATAAAAAGGCTGAGACGCTCGACGAAGCGCTGGCGACGATTCGCGCATCGCTCGATGCCGGCAAGCCGGTTTCCGTCGGATTGCTCGGCAACGTCGCCGATATTTTTCCGCAAATTCTCGCCGGCGATTTTCATCCGCACCTGGTAACCGACCAGACATCCGCGCACGACCCGCTCAACGGCTATATTCCTGCCGGCTACTCGCTGGAGAAGGCTGCGAAGCTGCGCGAGGCCGACCCCGAACAGTACGTGCGTCTTGCCAAGCAGTCGATGGCAAAGCAGGTCGGCGCAATGCTCGGCTTCCACGCCCGCGGCATTCCGACGTTCGACTACGGCAACAACATTCGCGCGATGGCGAAGGAAGGCGGCTGCGAGAACGCATTCGACTTCAAGGGCTTTGTGCCGCTGTATGTGCGGCCGATGTTCTGCGAAGGCATCGGGCCGTTCCGCTGGGCGGCGCTGTCCGGCGATCCGGAAGACATCTACAGGACCGACGCCAAGGCACGCGAGCTGTTCCCGGACAACAAGCGACTGCACAACTGGCTCGACAAGGCGCGCGAGCGCATCCATTTCCAGGGGCTGCCGTGCCGGATCTGCTGGCTCGGCTACCGCGAGCGCGACAAGCTCGGTCTGGCGTTCAATGAGATGGTGAAAAACGGCGAGTTGAAAGCGCCGATCGTCATCGGCCGCGATCATCTGGATTCCGGTTCGGTCGCCTCGCCGAACCGTGAAACCGAGGCGATGAAAGACGGCTCCGACGCGGTCGCCGACTGGCCGATCCTTAATGCGCTTCTAAATACCGCGAGCGGCGCGTCCTGGGTCAGCTTCCATCACGGCGGCGGCGTCGGCATGGGCTACGCGCTGCATGCCGGCGTCGTCATTGTCGCCGACGGCAGCGAACGCGCGGAGCGCGCGCTGCAGCGCGTCCTCACCAACGATCCCGGCAGCGGCGTGATGCGCCACGCAGACGCCGGCTACGACAAAGCGATTCAAGTCGCCAGAGAACGCGGTCTCGATCTGCCGATGATGGCTGACAACTCCCCGCGGAATTGATCTGCATCAAGGCAAAGCCGCCGCCGCGCCGCTAAGTTTGCCGCATGTCGGACCTGGGCATCGCTATTGCCGTGCATCTCGTTTCTGTCGTCTGGTGGCTCGGCGGCATTGCGTTTGTGACCGCTGTCATGCTGCCGGCGGTTGCCCGCGGTCTCGGCAGTGATCCGCACGAAGCATTCCGGCGCATCGAGCAACGATTCGCACCGCAAGCACGGGTGGCGGTGATTCTCGCCGGCCTGTCGGGCGGCTACCTGCTGTGGCGGTTGGGCGCCTGGACGTGGCTTGGCCATGCCGCATTCTGGTGGCTCGACGCGATGATCGGCTACTGGCTGTTGTTTGTGCTACTTTTATTCGTGATCGAACCGCTTGGGCTGATGCGCCGCGCGATGCATTACGGAAACGTCGACAGCGACCGGTTCTTGTACCGGATGATTCGGGTACATGCGCTTTTGCTTGTCATCGGCCTGGTGATCGTGGGAGGCGCGGCGGCGGGCAGCCATGGATACTGAAACGCCCGTTTCCCTCGATACGCTCGGCCGCGAACATGCGGCATTGGTTGAGCTGTTTCAGCTTCACCAGGAAGCGCTGATTACACGCCGCTGGGGCCGCGCTGCGCAACTGTTGCGTGAATATCGGCAGCGGCTCACCGTGCATATCGGCGTCGAAGAAGAATGGCTGCTGCCGGCGCTGCCCGACACCGCGCGCTGGAACCGCGATGTCTACCAGGCGGAGCATCGCAAGCTCGAGCAGTTACTGGAGGCGCTGGCGGCGCAGTTTTCCGCCGCGCGTCGCCACGGAGTCAAGCCGGCGCTGATCATCCGCCTGATCGAAGACGAACGCGTGGTGAAGCACCTGATGGAGCATCATCACGAGCGCGAGGAAAAGGCGCTGTTTGCCGAAGTCGGCAGGCGCTTTCACCGTCGCCATTATTCCGCCTGAGGGACGCGGCCAGCGCAGAAGACTAGAATTGCCGTTTCCGGCCCGTCATTCGCGGAGGCTCCAATCAGCTTCTATTTTCCACTGCCCGCTGTCGCGGGCGGCCGTTCCGTTTGCGGCGTCGCCTGCCGGTCTCCACACTGATGGCGCGGCTGCGCTTTCGCGATTTGCACGCGACGACCCGGCGGCTGCTGGCGGCGCGCTTTGCCCGCAGCGTGGCGCAAGGGGCGCTGATCGTCGACCTTGCGTTGTATCTGCACGCGCTCGGCTGGAGCG
>DASSOO010000226.1:0-5825 GCA_035700455.1 Gammaproteobacteria bacterium | reverse complement strand
GAGCAAGGACGAGGTCGTCGACCTGCTGCACCAGCACCGTATCGAAAAGATACTGGTGGTCAACGACGACTTCCAGTTGCGCGGCATGATCACCGTCAAGGATATCCAGAAGGCCAAGGATTATCCGAGCGGCAACAAGGATGAGCACGGTCGGCTGCGTGCCGGTGCCGCCGTCGGTACCGCGCCGGACACCGAGGCGCGCGTTGCCGCGCTGGTCGAGGCGGGTGTCGACGTGGTGGTCGTCGATACTTCCCACGGTCACAGCAAGGGCGTGATCGAAAGCGTGCGGCGTATCAAGCGCGCGCATCCGGATCTTGCCGTCATCGGCGGCAACATCGTCACCGGCGAGGCGGCGCGTGCGCTGGTCGAAGCAGGTGCCGACGGCGTCAAGGTCGGTATCGGTCCGGGCTCGATCTGTACCACCAGAATCATCGCCGGCGTCGGCGTACCGCAGATTTCGGCCGTTGCGCGCGTTGCGGCGGAGCTGAAGGGTACCGGCGTTCCGCTGATCGCTGACGGCGGCATCCGCTACTCGGGCGATCTTGCCAAGGCCATCGCGGCCGGTGCGCACTCGGTAATGCTCGGCAGCCTGTTCGCCGGTACCGAAGAGGCGCCCGGCGAAGTCGAGCTGTATCACGGCCGCTCGTACAAGTCATATCGCGGGATGGGCTCGCTCGGTGCAATGGCGCAGAAATACGGCTCCAGTGACCGCTATTTTCAGGACCCGACCGAGGAAATCGAAAAGCTGGTGCCGGAAGGCATTGAAGGCCGCGTGCCATACAAAGGCAGCGTCGTCGCGATCATCCAGCAACTCATCGGCGGCCTGCGTTCCAGCATGGGCTACACCGGCAGCGCCAATATCGAAGAGATGCGCACCCGGCCGAAGTTCGTGCGCATCACCGGTGCCGGCGTTCGCGAAAGTCATGTCCACGACGTGACCATTACCAAGGAAGCGCCGAACTACCGGGTGGATTAAGAAGTGCCTGGGACTGAGTGCCTGGGACTGAGTCTGGAATCGCCAGTCTTCTTCTTCACTTAGTCCTAGGCACTTAGTCCTAGGCACCATTCGCGAGTATGAGAAAGAAGATGAGCGGAGTCGCAACCATCAGTTCGGCGAGCCCCAACGCCAACAACATCCACGCCGAGCGAATCCTGATTCTGGACTTCGGCTCCCAGTACACGCAGCTGATTGCGCGGCGGGTGCGCGAGGCGGGGGTGTATTGCGAGATTCGCGATCCCGACTTGTCGGCTGCCGAGCTGGCGGAATTTGCGCCGCGCGGCGTCATCCTTTCCGGCGGCCCGGAGTCGACGACACTTGAAACGACGCCGCGCGCGCCGGCCGAAGTATTTACGCTCGGCGTGCCGGTACTCGGCATCTGCTACGGCATGCAGGCGATGGCGGCGCAGCTCGGCGGGCGGGTCGAAGCGAGCAGCGAACGCGAGTTCGGTTACGCCGAGATTCGCATGCAAGGCACATCCCGGCTGCTTGACGGCATCGAAGACCGCATCTCCGACGGCGAGGCGGCGCTCGATGTCTGGATGAGTCACGGCGACCGTGTCGCCGCGCTGCCGGAAGGCTTTCGCATCGTCGCCGCCAGCGGCAACGCACCGTTCGCGGCCATCGCCGACGATGCGCGCGGCTTTTACGGCATTCAATTTCATCCGGAAGTTACGCATACGCCGCAGGGTTCGCGCATCCTGCAGCGCTTCGTGCACGATATCTGCGGCTGCGACGCATTGTGGACGCCGGCGAATATCGTCGAAGACAGCATCGCGCGCGTGCGTGCCGAAGTCGGCGGCAAGCGCGTGCTGCTGGCGCTTTCCGGCGGCGTCGACTCGTCGGTGGTTGCCGCGTTGCTGCACAAGGCGATCGGGGAGCAACTCACCTGCGTGTTCGTCGACAACGGCCTCTTGCGTCTCAAAGAAGGCGACCAGGTGATGGCGACGTTTGCCGAGCACATGGGCGTCAATGTCATCCGCGTCGATGCGGAGCAGCGCTTTCTCGGTGCACTGGCCGGTGTCGCCGATCCGGAAGACAAGCGCAAGATCATCGGCCGCACGTTCATCGAAGTTTTCGAGGAAGAAGCGGACAAATTGCGCGACGTGGAATTTCTCGCGCAAGGCACGATTTATCCCGACGTGATCGAATCCGCCGCGGCGAAAACCGGCAAGGCACACGTCATCAAGTCGCACCACAACGTCGGCGGCCTGCCCGCGGCGATGCGTCTGAAACTGATCGAGCCGCTGCGTGAACTGTTCAAGGACGAGGTGCGCAAAATCGGGGTCGAACTCGGGCTGCCGCACGAAATGGTTTACCGCCACCCGTTTCCCGGCCCGGGGCTCGGCGTACGCATCCTCGGCGAAGTCAAAAAGCCCTACGCCGATCTGTTGCGCCGCGCGGATCACATCTTTATCGAAGAGTTGCGCCGCAACGACCTGTACGACCGCACCAGCCAGGCATTCGCGGTCTTTTTGCCGGTTCGCTCCGTGGCCGTCATGGGCGACGGCCGTTGCTACGATTACGTGATCGCCTTACGCGCGGTAGAGACGATCGATTTCATGACCGCACGATGGGCACAGTTGCCGTACGACTTTCTCGACCATGTGTCGCGCCGCATCATTAACGAGATCGACGGCATTTCCCGCGTGGTTTACGACATCAGCGGCAAGCCGCCCGCCACAATCGAGTGGGAATAGCTCCGACGCATCAATGCCGCATGCGGCGTTGATCGATGCTGCGACCGGTGGAACACGATATGAGCGATTCCAGCTCCAACTCAGCTCTAACCACTGACCGCGGCGACGCAGCCGACGCCCGCTTCATGGATCGCGCGCTCGAACTTGCAGCCCACGCCGAGACCGAGGGCGAGGTGCCGGTCGGTGCGGTGCTGGTGAAGGATGGCACGATCGTTGGCGAGGGCTGGAATCATCCGATCGGAGCGTCCGATCCGACCGCGCACGCCGAGATCGCCGCGCTGCGGGACGCAGCGGCGAGGCTTGGAAATTACCGCCTGCCGGGTACGACGTTGTACGTCACGCTGGAGCCTTGTGCGATGTGTGCCGGCGCGATCGTGCATACGCGCGTGGCGCGCGTCGTTTACGGCGCAAGCGATCCGAAGGCCGGTGCCGCCGGCAGCATCACAGATGTTTTTGCGCTGCCGCAGTTAAATCACCGCGTGCAGGTTGAAGGCGGACTGCTGAGTGCCGAAGCCGGCGCCCTCCTGAGGCGCTTTTTCGCAAGCCGCCGCTAGGCAGTCTCAGTCGGAATTCTTGTCGGCGGCGGATGCCGTGGAAGTCACCGTAACCGGCGCGGCCTGGCGGCCGGTAATCCACGTCAGAATGTTGTAATAGCTGCGAATATTGGAGACGTAGATCAGCGGCTCCTCGCCGCGTGCGTAGCCATACTTCGTTTGCCGATACCACTTCTTCTCGGTCAGCAGCGGCAGGCTCTTTTTGACATCGATCCAGCGGTTGGGGTTGCCGCCAAGTTCGCGCGTGATTTCGCGCGCATCCATTACGTGGCCGAGGCCGATGTTGTAGGCGGCCAGCGCCATCCATGTCCGGTCGGGCTCCGGCACGCTGTCGGGAATCTGGTCCTTCATGAAGGCGAAATATTGCGCCCCGCCGACGATGCTCTGCTGCGCGTTGATGCGGTTGTCGATGCCGAGCTGACCTGCGGTATCGAGTGTCAGCATCATCATGCCGCGCACGCCGGTCGGCGATACCGCTTTCGGGTCCCAGTGCGACTCCTGGTAGCCGATCGCCGCCAGCAGGCGCCAGTCGATGCCGCTGTCGGTGGCGGCCTCCTGGAACCACGCGCGGTATGCCGGCAGGCGCGACTTGATGTCGCGAATGAAAATGCGCGTGCCGACGTAGTCGAATTCGTCGCTGTGGCCATAGTAACGTTCGGCGATTTGCGCCAATTGCCCGCTCGCGCGGATGCGCGCGAAGAAGGCGACCGCGGCCTGGTAAAGACTCAGGTCATCGCTGCGCCTGAACGCCCACGCGAGCGGCTCGGGCGACCGCAGGTTGAAACCGGCGCGCAGATCCGGGTAGTAGCGGCGGTCGAGTTCGAATTCGTTGGAGTCGGCGATGGCGTAATCGAGATCGCCGCGCGCCACCTGCGCCAGCAATTCCTCGCTTTCGACGTCGTTGCTGGCTGTCCAGGTAAGCTTCGGATATTCGGTCGCGAGTTGCTTCAGTCGCGCTGCGTGCGAGCTGTCGGCGAGGACCGCCAATTGCTTGCCGACGAGATCCGCCGGCGAGCGCGGTCGCGTTTCGCCGTTGCGGTAAATGACCTTCTCGGTAACGTACTGGACGGGCGGGCCGAAGCGCAGGCGCCGGCTGCGTTCGGGAGTGATACTGAGACCGGCTGCCGCGAGATCGGCATGCCCGTCGGCGACGGCATCGAGCACATTGCCGAGACTTACCGGCGCGTAAATCTGCAGGTGGACGCCGAGGTCTTGCGCGAACAGTTTCGCCAGGTCGTACTCGAAACCGGTGGCGCCGTGCGGGTCGAAATAGAACGTCGTCGGGCTGTTGCGCGTCACCACGCGTAACACGCCGAGCTCCTTGACCTGCTCAAGCAGAGTCAGCTGGCGGCTGCATGTGCTGAGGAGCAGTGCAAGCCCGCACACGCACAGCATTCGCCCAGGCAGCCCCCGCGCCGCCCGCGCAATCCACCGCACGCGAGGCAGCCACGTCAGCGCGTTCACGGCGGCACCGCGGTGCGCCCGTCGCGCTCCCTGCGGTGTCTCTGCGATACGCAGCAACTCCCTGCGCTGCACTCGAGCCGGTCAGTCGGACGCATAGGCTGAACGATACTCTTGTTGTAAACTATCGCCTCCGGGCGCCCGCGGGCGCCCGAAGTCGTATTGCCGGCTATTATATTCGACCGGCGGCGAGGCAAGGCGCGGCAGTCGCCAGGCGGTCGACGCAAGCGCCCGCGCGGCATCAGCACTGGGTGCGATATCCCAGCTGTGGCGCGGCCGCAACGACATGAAAAAAAATCGACCAGCGCAGACAGTTTTCATCTGCGGAGAGGTGCCGGAGTGGTCGAACGGGGCGGTCTCGAAAACCGTTGTGCCCTTACGGGCACCGTGGGTTCGCCAAAATCGGCAGGATTGCCGATTTTCACCGCCGCAGGCGGCCCGCAGGGCGCGGTACAGGATGTACTGCGTGTCATCCCACCCTCTCGCGGTGCGTAGCACCGCTGGGTAGGGACACGAACAAACAGACCAGCGCAGACAGTTTTCATCTGCGGAGAGGTGCCGGAGTGGTCGAACGGGGCGGTCTCGAAAACCGTTGTGCCCTTACGGGCACCGTGGGTTCGAATCCCACCCTCTCCGCCACTTCATCGCTATCCCACCCTCTCCGCCACTCGTTCAAGATCAAAGGCATAGCACCGCATTCCTCCTTGTACCCGGCTCTCTCCCTACCCTAGTACGGCCCCCGGGTTGTTATTGCCATACGATCGTGTGTATCCTTTCGCGCGAACTTGGGACAGTTCAAGGATCAAAAATGGGAACTCACTTCGATGTATACGAGCCCTTGAAGAGCCGCAAGAAGGAGTTCCGCCCGAAGTCGCCAGAGGTGAGAATCCAACTGGTTGGCTACAGAATCGAACCGGACGGGCGCAACAGCATCACGCTCGGACCGGGCATGACGAGTGATGCGGAAATCGATTCCGCTGTCAGGGACTTGGTGGAAGAGCTGGAGGCAACGCGCAAGAAGGCGAAGAAGGCTTTGAAGGCCAGTCTCGCGAAAATGGCGGCTGGACAAAGACTCATCTGAGTTCCTCCTTTCGCCAAAACAGGCTGCGTTGG
>DASSOO010000225.1:0-3740 GCA_035700455.1 Gammaproteobacteria bacterium | reverse complement strand
CGGCTCCGGCAAAACGACGCTGCTCGGTCTGCTCGCCGGCCTCGACACACCCACCAGCGGCCGCATCTGGCTTGCCGGCGAGGAGCTTTCCGCGCTTGACGAGGACGGCCGTGCGGCCTTGCGCGCGCGCCATGTCGGCTTCGTGTTCCAGGACTTTCACCTGCTGCCGAGCCTGACGACGCTCGAAAACGTCATGCTGCCGCTGGAACTCGCCGACGACGGCGATCCGCGCGGCGGCGCGATGCGTGCCCTTGCCGCGGTTGGGCTCGAAGAACGCGTCGAGCATTACCCGCACAAGCTCTCCGGCGGCGAGCAGCAGCGCACCGCGATCGCACGCGGCTACGCAACCCGTCCCGCGATTCTGTTCGCCGACGAACCCACCGGCAACCTGGACATCGAAAGCGGCCTCAGAATCATCGACCTGCTGTTCCGGCTCAATGCCGATAACGGCGCGACACTGGTGCTGGTAACACATGACGAGCGTCTCGCCGCGCGCTGCGCGCGCGTGCTGCTGCTCGAAGAAGGCCGGCTGAAGGAACGTCAATGAGCATCCTGTTATTGGCGCTGCGGCAAATGCGGCGCGAATGGCGCGGCGGCGAGCTGATTATCCTGCTGGCGAGCCTGACGGTCGCCGCGGCCGCCGTCAGCACGGTCGGCTTTCTCGCCAACCGGGTCGGCCAGGCGATGCGCGTTTCCGCCGACGCGGCGCTCGCCGCCGATCTCGACATTCGCGGGCCGACGCCCCTGCCGGCCGTTTATGCCGAGATTGCCGCCTCGCAAGGCCTGTCGACGACGCCGACGATCAAGTTTCCGAGCGTCATATTGAACGGCGACCGCAGCCAGCTCGCGGATATTCACGTCGTCGCCCCCGGCTATCCGCTGCGCGGCAGCGTCAAACTCGCGGCGGTGCCGTTCGGCCCTTCGCATCCAGCCAGCGCTATTCCAGCCGAGGGGACGATCTGGGCTGCACCCAAGTTGCTGACGTCGCTCGGCGCGAAAGTCGGCGACACGCTGCAGGTCGGCGCGAGCCGGCTCAAGGTCGCGGCGGTGCTCGCGTACGCGCCCGGCAACGGCATCGACTTCATTGAGTTCGCGCCGAGCCTGTTCATGAACACGAAAGACCTCGCCGCGGCACAACTGGTGCAGCGCGGCAGCCGGGTCGGCTATCACCTGCTGATTGCCGGCACGGCGCCGCAGGTCGAGGCCTACCGGGCGGCGGTCCAGCCGAAGCTGCGTGAAACCGATCGCATCGTCGACATCAACGACACGCGTCCCGAAGTGCGTAACCCGCTGTCGCAGGGCGAAAATTTTCTGCGCCTCGCTGCCCTGGTCGCGGTGTTGGTCGCGGCGGTGGCCGTCGGTATGGCCGCGCGCGAATACGCCACACGGCGGACTGACGAAGTGGCGGTCCTCCTGACGCTTGGCATGCGCCGCAACCGTCTGACCGTGCTGCTGCTGCTGCAGTTGCTGTTGCTCGGCATCGCCGGTGCCATCATCGGCAGTGCGATCGGCTACGGTGTGCAGTACGGACTGGTGCGCGTGTTCGGGGGACTTCTGCCGGTAGCGCTGCCGCCGCCGGGCTGGTCGCCCGTGTTGACGGCGTTCGGCACAATCGTATTGCTGCTCATGGGGTTTGCACTGACGCCGGTATTGCGGCTGCGCAATACGCCGCCGGCGCGCATCCTGCGCCGGGACCTCGGCCCGCGGCCGGCCAATGCGCTGGTCATCTGGGGTGCGGCGCTGGCCGCACTGATTGCGCTGCTTGCCTGGCAGACCAGCGATCTTCGCCTCACGCTGTACGTTTTTGGCGGGCTAGCCGGTACCGCGCTCGTGCTGGCGCTCGGCGCGTGGCTCCTGTTGTGGGCGCTGACGCCGCTGCGCAAGCGCGTCGGCACCGCCTGGCGCTTCGGCCTCGGGAACCTGCATCGGCGCGGCGGCCATTCGGTCGTGCAGGTCGCGGCCTTCGGCCTCGGCCTGACGGTACTGCTGTGGCTGACGGTGGTACGCGCGGATGTATTCCGCGCCTGGCACAACACGCTTCCGCCAAACATGCCGAACCAGTTCATTTTCAACATCCAGCCGAACGACATCCCGACGCTGCGCGATTTCTTCGCCGGCCACAAGCTGCCGGCCCCGACGCTGTACTCGATGACGCGCGGGCGACTGGTCGGCATCAACGGCAAACACGTGACAGCGGCGGACTTCAAGAACGAGCGCGCCCGCCACCTGCTGAACCGCGAAGCAAACATCAGCGATCAACGATTCCTGCGCTCGGAAAATCACATTACCGCCGGCCAGTGGTGGGATCACCCCGAACCGGGCGCCCATCTCGTTTCCGTGGATGACGAAATCGCCGCCGCGCTCGGCGTGAAGCCGGGCGACAGCTTGACGTTCGCAATCGGCGGCGATGAGGTGACGCTCAAAGTCGCCAACCTGCGCAAGATCGACTGGCAGACATTTCAGCCGAACTTCTTTTTTGTCACGCCGCCGGGCCTGCTGTACGGTTATCCGACAACGTTCATCACCTCGATACACCTGACTCCGCAACAGGCGCCGGCACTCGTTGAGCTCGTGCGCACCTTGCCGGGCATTACTATCGTCGATGTCGGCACGATTATCAGCACCGTGCAGCAGATCATCGAGGAAGCAAGTCTCGCGGTCGCCTGCGTATTTGGCTTTACGTTGTTCGCCGGCATTCTCGTCCTGTGGGCGGCCGTGCATGCAACCCGCATCGAGCGCCGCTATGAATCGGCATTGCTGCGTACACTCGGTGCGAGCCGCTCGATCGTCTTCAAGGGCATCATTGCCGAATTCGCAATGCTGGGCCTCCTGGCCGGCAGCCTCGGCGGTGCCGCCGCGCTCGGCGTGGGCTACTGGCTCACAAGCCATATCTTCAGCCTGCCTTACCATCCCGACCCGTGGATCGTTCCGCTCGGCCTCGGCGGCGGCCTCGTCGTAATTACGCTCACCGGCGTCGCCGCAACTCGCCGCGCGATATCGCGGCCGCCGGTGCAAACGTTAATGCGCCATTATTAATGCATCGATCGGGCGCTTGTTCGCGGGTCGATGCCAATCTGATTGGCACGCGAGCTTTGTTAAAATAAGCGAATTGCTGCTGGGAAAAATCTGTATATGACCAGGCTCGCCGCTGCCATCCTGCTCGTCGGCACCATCGCAATTGCCGCCTGCTCGAACAGGGGCGACAGCTCCACGGTTGCCCCTGCATTGACACACAACGCAACCGGTACGGCGCCCGCTGAACCGTGTGATCAGTGCGGGGTCGTGACCAAGATCAGCAGGATCGTGAGTTCAAATTCTCCTTCGGGCGATACAATCAAGGCGCCTCCCGCCGCCGACTCGCGCGTGCAGCCTCAAACGCCGGCGTTTTCCTGGCAAATCGTCGCGCGCCTCAACTCCGGCCAGATCGTCACCGTCACGTACAGCGCCGATCCCGGCTTGGCCGTGGGAGATAATGTGCAATACGTAAACGGCTACTTCGCAAAGGAAAAACCTGAGCCCGGGGAGTCGGCAAACGCAGGCTCGACGCGCCGATAGACTGCGTCGGAATTCTTTACAGCCGACTCAAACCACCCTGTTACGCATCTCGCCTTTCCTGAAGGCGGCGATATTAAGCGCGATTTCATCAATTGCACGTTGACGCGCTTCGCGCGCCGCCCAGGCGATGTGCGGCGTGACGATCAGGTTCGGCAGATCGAGGGCGAGCAACGGATCGTCAAGCG
>DASSOO010000224.1:0-4202 GCA_035700455.1 Gammaproteobacteria bacterium | reverse complement strand
CCCAGCCCCCAGCCCCCGATAAACCATGGCCGCCTTCGAATTCCAGGCACTCGATCCCCGCGGGCGCGCGCGCAAGGGCGTGCTCGAGGGCGATACGCCGCGGCAGATTCGCCAGCAGTTGCGCGAACAGGGCTTGATGCCGCTCGCGGTCACTGCGGTCGCGATTGAAAAGAAAGATGCGGCCAATGCCGGCGGGTTCACGCTCCGGCGTGGCATCAGTGCGACGGAACTTGCGTTGGTGACGCGCCAGTTGGCGACACTGGTGCGCTCGGCGCTGCCGGTCGAGGAAGCGCTGCTTGCCGCCGCGCAGCAAAACGACGCCCAGCGCATCAAGAGCATGCTGCTTGCAGTGCGTGCGCGCGTACTCGAAGGTCACACGCTCGCGCATGGCTTAAGCCAGTTCCCGCGCGTGTTTCCGGAAATCTTTCGCGCCACCGTCGCGGCCGGCGAACAGTCGGGCCATCTCGATGCGGTACTCGAGCGCTTGGCGGACTACGCCGAGAGCCGCCAGCAGTTACGCCAGAAACTCGGCCTGGCAATGATCTATCCGATCCTGCTGACCGGCATGTCGATTATCATCGTCTCCTTTCTGCTGGTTTACGTCGTACCGCAGGTTGTCACGGTATTCCGCAATATCGGCGGTGAGTTGCCATTTCTGACGCGGGCGTTGATTGCACTGTCGGATTTCCTGCGTGCCGACGGCGTTTATCTCGCGATCGCGATTATTGCGGCCGCATTCGGCATTCGCTGGTGGCTCGCGCGGCCCGAACCGCGGCGGCGCTATCACCGCCTGCTGCTGACGCTGCCGCTGATCGGCCGCGTCGTCCGCGGCCTGAACACATCGCGCTTTACGCGCACGCTCAGCATTCTTGCCGGGAGTGGCGTGCCGGTACTGGATGCGCTGCGCATTGCCGGCGAGGTCGTCGCCAACATTCCGATGCGCGAAGCGGTTGAAGATGCCGCGAACCGCGTGCGCGAAGGCGCGGCGATCAACCGCGCACTGGCGGTCAGCGGGCTGTTTCCGCCGATGACGGTGCACCTGATCGCGAGTGGCGAAACCAGCGGCGAACTGGAAACGATGCTCGAGCGTGCCGCGCAGAATCAGGAGCGCGAAATGGAAACGCTGCTCGCGACGATGCTCGGTATTTTGGAACCGGCGATGATTTTGATCATGGGCGTCGTAGTGCTGATCATCGTGCTCGCAATCATGCTGCCAATATTCGACATGAATAATCTGGTGCACTAAGAACGGGGTTCGGGGTCGGGAAAGAAGATAGCCGCTAATTTTGTACTTCATCGCCAAGGGCAGCGATTAGTGGCGCAAGCTGGGATTCGTAGTGGCGCCAGCGGCCGGCAGAGCGGCTGTAGATCGGCTGGCGCGCCTGCCAGACGCTCGCAGTCGCTATCGAGGCATCGTGCCGTTCCGGCTCGAGACAACGCGCATCCCAAGGCAGGCAGGCTGCCGCGACAAGCGCGCGGGTTTGCACTTCCGGCTCAGCAATCAAACGCTCGTACTCGAGCGTGTAAATCCAATCGGCAAGGAGTGCCTCGCAGCGTCGCATCAGCCGGCGATAGCCGCGATACACGAAGGCGATGTCGTCGAAGCTTGACGCGTACGCGTGCATTTCACGCGCGAAATGCTGGAAATACAGCGACAGGCCGACGTCGCGCGGGTCGCGGCGGCAATTGACGACCACCGCCTCCGGAAACACTTTGCGAATCAGCGCGAGGTGCAGAAAGTTGAGCGGATTCTTGTCGACAGCCGCGCTCGCACGATGGGCCTCCTGTGGCCACTGCGCGCGATATTCGTGACGCAATTGTGCAACCTGTGCGCGGTTCAACGCCCGCACCGAATGGGGGTAATCAAGCCCGGTGATCTGTCGCGTCCGCGCGGCCAGCCGGTCAACCAGTTCCAGCTCGCCGAGCGCACATACCTGCGGATGGCGGCCGAGAATGCGCTCGGCCAGCGTCGTACCGCTGCGCAGCATACCTACGATAAATACCGGCCGCGTTTCCCCCGCGGACGCCGAGACAACAGGCGGCGCCGCGAGCGTGCCTGCGGCGGCGTCCAGAGCATCGAGCATCGCGTCCCAGGTCGCGCGATCGAACGGGTGATCCCGCCGGTACATTGCGTTACCGGCGTCGGCGTGCGCGAACGCGGCTTCATAGCGCTGCAGGTCGTCATAGATCTTGCCGAGTGCGAAGTGCAGACACGTCCGCGTATCGTCATCGATGTCGTTGCGCCGCAGCACCGCCTCGAAACGCTCCGCCAGCGCGTTATCGCCTTCCTGCATTCGCCGGTTATTCGCAAGCAACAGACAGGCGGCAGCTGCCGGTGGGTCACATTCCACCGCTGCGAGCAGCGGCGCTTCGGCACCCGCGTAGTCGCCCGTCTTCTGGCGGCACTCGCCGAGCCGTTGAAGATTGGCGGATGTGGGCGCAAGCGTGCATAGATGCGCGTACAGCCGCTCGGCCGGTCTGTAAAGGCGAAAATCGACCAGCAGGGCCGCTGCCTTCGAGATATTTTCGACATTCGAAGGATTGCTGCCCTGATACTCCTGCAGCAGCGGCCCGACTGATTCGAGGCGACCGGTTTCGCGCAGCAGAAACGCGAGACTGACGTAGGCGTCGAATAATGTTGCGTCGCACGCTATCGCCGCGCGCAGTGCCTGCTGGGCCTCCACCGGCCGCGCCGCCATGCGCAGGCAGTTGCCGATCTGGTAATGCGCGGGCGCAAAATTTTCATCCGCCTGCACCGCGGTGACAAACAGCCGCCAGGCTTGGTCGCGATTCCCCGCCGCGAGCTTGCGCAGTCCGTCTTCGTAATAACGCGTGGCGGCATCCCGGCCTGGCGGCGCTTGCGTACTCATGAACCCGGCTGCTCCAGCCGGTCGAGCAACCCGCGCAGGTCTTCGTCCAGGGGCGCGTTGAACAGCATCGGCTCGTCGTTCCACGGGGCCGTAAACGCCACGCTGGCTGCGTGCAGGAACATGCGTTTGAGGCCCAGTGACCGCCAGCGGCGGTTGTCGTCATGCCCACCGTACTTGTCGTCGCCGGCAAGCGGATGACCCAGATGAGCTGCATGCACGCGAATCTGATGCGTGCGGCCGGTTTCGATCCGTGCCTCGACCAGCGTCCCTTCCTGGTAGCGATGCAAGACGTTGAATGTCGTCGTGGCGCGCTTGCCTTCCTCGTCCACTCGCACCCGCCGCTCGCCGCGGACCTGATGCTTGCTGAGCGCAACACTGACTTCATGGCGCCCGCCACCGGCAAGCTGCCCCGACAATAGCGCCAGGTAGCGCTTTTCGACCGCGCCTTCGCGCAGCAAGGCGTGCAGCGCGCGCAGGCGGCTCCGCCGCGTGGCGACCAACAGGCAGCCGCTGGTTTCGCGATCCAGCCGATGCACCAGTTCCAGCGACCGCGCCTCCGGCTTGAGCGCGCGCAGCGCCTCGATGACGCCGTAGCTCAGGCCGCTGCCGCCATGTACGGCCATGCCCGCCGGCTTGTTCAGCACCAGCAGGCCGTCGTCTTCGTAAAGAATGCGCCCGGCAAGCCGGTCACGGTCGCGGCTGCCCGGCCGCACCGGCGCGGCCGCCGCCTGCTCGACTGGCGGGATGCGGATGTCGTCGCCCGGGGCCAGTCGCTGCGTGGGCTTGGCGCGGCCGCCGTTGACGCGTACCTGGCCGGTGCGCAGCAACCGATAGACGTGTCCCTTCGGCACCCCTTTCAGTTCGCGGAACAGGAAATTATCGATCCGCTGGCCGCCGTCTTCGCTGCTGACGATGGCGTGTCTTACTGTGGCCGGCGGCATGCTACTTTGGGATTGAAGGAAACTAGGGGGATTGCTATAGTAGCGAAATGGCGCCGGAGGCGCGACTTCCAGGCGGCACAAGCCGCCGACGGTATTCGAGAAAATTGTAACCGTTAATACGTCGCAACTTCGCTGCCTGGGAAGATTATCTTCCGCAAAGAGCGGCCGATGGCCGCTCGGCTGAATGGGTTTTTGCCGCTCGCGCTGCGAGCGGCCTGGTACTAACAGTTTGGCGCTCCCATGCGCGGCATGGTCAAGCAGCGCTGACGTTGAGGCGATTCGTTCTGCCCGCAGCCCGTTGGCGCGGCCCTGAACAACCGAATCCCGATCGAACGTCAGAACGCAGCGGATCAAGGCCGGCCGCGGCTTGGTCGAGCGTCTGAGAGATCGG
>DASSOO010000223.1:0-3222 GCA_035700455.1 Gammaproteobacteria bacterium | reverse complement strand
GTTGATGCCGATCAGCGCGATGAAGATCAGCACATAGCTGATCGAGGTGCCCATGTTCGTCGCACCGACCGTGTAAGGGCCGCCAAACCCCTCGGCGGTACTCCAGATCAGCAGACTGAACAGTGCGCCCCCCACGTACAGAATTCTGCGCGCAAATCCCGTGAGGAGTGCGAACGCGATGACGGTTTCAATGATACGTGTCAGCCAGACGAACAGCGCCACGTGCGGCGTGACCAGGCCGATCCACATCTGAAACCAGCCCTCAAGCCATGCAGGCTGCCCATTCGCCGCGTTGTGAAGGTAGCCGACGTAATGGATGGCAAACTGGGGCGACCAGGTAAGTGCGGCGTTAACCGCCCAGATAATGCCAAAGGCGACGCGCAGCGCGGTGCTGGCCACCGCCGGCCAGGCTTCGTGCAGGTGTACCCGAACGCTTGCTTGCGACATTTGATCCTTCCCCTTCCAGCACCGCCCTAATGTACGGCTTGAACCGAACCTGCGACTTGATTCAGATCAAAGAGGCGCCTTAACCGCGCATTGAACCGACACCGGCGTACGCGCTCTTGAGCGGCATCAGTCGCTCCTGCGGTGCCGATTCAGATCTTCTCGATACCGCCCATGTACGGCCGCAATACTGCAGGCACGCGAACAGACCCGTCAGTTTCCTGATAATTCTCCATCACTGCAATCAGAGCCCTGCCGACGGCGACGCCGGAACCGTTGAGCGTATGCAGCAATTCCGGCTTGCCGGTATCCGGATTGCGCCAGCGTGCCTGCATACGGCGCGCCTGGAAGGCTTCGCAGTTGCTGCATGACGAGATTTCGCGGTAACGGCCCTGGCCCGGCAGCCACACTTCGAGATCGTAGGTCTTGGCGGCCGAGAAGCCGATGTCGCCCGAGCAAAGCTCCACGACGCGATACGGCAATTCCAGCGCCTGCAGAATTTTTTCCGCGTGCCCGGTAAGCGCCTCCAGCGCGCCATATGACTCTTCCGGCCGCACGAGTTGCACCAGTTCCACCTTGTCGAACTGGTGCTGGCGGATCATGCCGCGCGTGTCCTTGCCGTAGGCGCCGGCCTCCGCGCGAAAACACGGTGTGTGCGCCACGTAGCGACGCGGCAGCGTGTCGGCGTCGAGAATTTCGCCGCGTGCCAGGTTGGTGAGCGGCACTTCGGCTGTCGGAATCAGGAAATAACCGCTCTCCCCCGCAAGCGCAAACAAATCTTCCGCAAACTTCGGCAACTGGCCGGTGCCCGTCAAGGTCTCCGCATTGACAAGATACGGCACGTAGCATTCCCGGTAACCGTGCTCGCCGGTATGCAAGTCGAGCATGAACTGTGCGAGCGCGCGGTGCAGCCGCGCGAGCGGGCCCTGCAAAACAACGAAACGTGCACCGGCAAGTTTCGCGGCGGCGTCGAAGTTCAGCAAGCCCAGCCGCTCGCCGAGCGCAACATGATCGGCGGGTTCGAAATCGAATTTCCGCGGCTCGCCCCAGCGGCGGATTTCGCGATTCGCGTTTTCATCCAGACCATCGGGGACACTGTCATCGAGGAGATTCGGCAGCCCGAGATGGATTCCATCCAGTTGACTCTGAACTTTCGTAAACTCGGCCTCGGCCTGCTTCATGCGCACGCCGAGCGCATCGACCGCCGCGCGCAGCGGTTCGATATCCTCGCCCGCCGCCTTTGCCTTGCCGATCGCCCGCGAGCGCTCGTTGCGCTCGTTGCGTGCCGCCTCGATGTCGGTCTGCAGCGTCTTGCGGCGTGACTCCAGCTTGCCGTAAGCCTGCACATCAAAGTCGAAGCCACGCCGCTTCAGATTGGCGGCAACCGCTTGCGGGTCGTTCCTTAATAGTTTTGGGTCAAGCATTGCGTTTCCTGCTTCACATACTTACTCCCTCTCCCCTTGGGAGAGGGGTAAGAAGGCGGCTCATGATTTTTTCTTTCTCGCCTGCCGGTCACGCTCGCGCAGTTCCGCGAGCTTCTCGCCGATCTTGATTTCGAGCCCGCGCGGGACCGGCTTATAGTAGCAGCGCCCGCCGAGCTGCTCGGGAAAATAGGTTTCTCCGGCGGCATAGGCATCAGGCTCATCGTGCGCGTAGCGGTAGCGCTCGCCGTAGCCGAACTCCTTCATCAGCCGCGTCGGTGCGTTGCGCAATTTTACCGGCACTTCCAGCGAACCGTGCGCTTCGGCATCCTTGCGGGCTTCGCCATAGGCGGTATAAACAGCGTTGCTTTTAGGCGCACAGGCAAGATATACGACAGCCTGCGCGATCGCGAGCTCGCCTTCGGGGGAACCGAGCCGCTCCTGTGCTTCCCAGGCATCGAGCGCGATACGCAAGCCGCGCGGATCGGCGTTGCCGATATCTTCGGACGCCATGCGTACGACGCGGCGCGCGACGTAGAGCGGATCGCAGCCGCCGTCGAGCATGCGCGCGAGCCAGTAAAGCGCGGCATCCGGCGACGAGCCGCGCACGGATTTGTGCAGTGCCGAGATCTGGTCGTAGAACGCTTCGCCGCCCTTGTCGAAGCGCCGGTAGCCACCGCCGATGGCCGCCTTGACAGCCGCTTCGCCGATGACATGCTCGCCAACTGGTACAAGATCGGCCGCGACCTGCAACAGGTTCAGCGCGCGCCGCGCATCGCCGTCGGCGGCCTCGGCCAGTTTCCCACGCAGCTCAGGCGCAAGCTGCAGCTGTCTTTCGCCGAGGCCGCGCTCGCTGTCGGTCAATGCATGCTCGATGACGGTGTCAAGTTCTTCCACCGTCAATGATTTCAACACATAGACCCGCGCCCGCGACAGCAACGCGTTGTTCAGTTCGAACGATGGATTCTCGGTGGTCGCGCCGATGAAAGTCAGCGTGCCATCCTCGACGAATGGGAGAAATGCATCCTGCTGCGACTTGTTGAAGCGATGCACCTCGTCGAGGAACAGCACCGTCGCCCGGCCGTATTGTTCGCGTATCGCCTGCGCCTGCGCGACCGCTGCGCGCACATCCTTGACGCCGGCCATGACCGCCGACAGCGCGATGAATTCAGCGTCCGACGCCGCCGCCATCATCCTCGCCAGGGTTGTCTTCCCGGTTCCGGGCGGACCCCAGAAGATCATCGAATGCAGGCGCCCCGCACTCAGCGCGCGCGCCAGGGGCTGGCCCGGCCCGAGCAAGTGACTCTGGCCGACGAATTCGTCCGGCAAGCGCGGCCGCATCCGGTCGGCCAGCGGC
>DASSOO010000222.1:0-11473 GCA_035700455.1 Gammaproteobacteria bacterium | reverse complement strand
GCCAGCCCCGCCGCCGGCGATTGCCTGCTTGACGAACGCCTTGACGTCGTCGTGCGTAATCCGGTTTTTCCGCCCCGAGCCGCTGACGCGGCCAAGATCGACCCCGAGTTCGCGCGCAAACTTGCGCACCGACGGACTCGCGTGCGCCTGCGAAAAAGCCTTTTCGTCGATCGGCGGCAGTTCGCGGGCGGCCGGCTGCCGCGGCTGCTCCGGCGGCTGCTCGGCTTTCTTCTCTTTTTTCTCTTCCGCCGGCGGCTTCGGAGCTTCGGGCTTCTTTTCTTCCTTTTCTTTGTCCGCCTCCGGCTGCGTTTCTTCCTGCTTGCCTTCGGCTTCCGTCGCGGCCTCGACGATCATGATCACGTCGCCCTCGGACACCTTGTCTCCGGACTTGACCTTCATCGTCTTGATCTTGCCGGCGAACGGCGCCGGCACGTCGAGCGCCGCCTTCTCGGTCTCGAGCGTGATCAGCGGCGCGTCCTTCTCGATGCTGTCGCCTTCGCCGACCATCACGTCGATGACGTCGACGTTCTCGAAATCGCCGATGTCGGGGATTTTTACCTCGCGGTCATTGCTCATTTTCAGACGCTCGTATTTTTGTCGCGTTTAGCTATCT
Organism: Gammaproteobacteria bacterium; assembly: GCA_035700455.1. Classification (GTDB taxonomy): domain Bacteria; phylum Pseudomonadota; class Gammaproteobacteria; order Natronospirales; family DASSBR01; genus DASSBR01. The sequence goes on along the minus strand of DASSOO010000222.1, from coordinate 10,860 downwards.
CAGGGGCAGCGGGCCTGGGGACTGGGGACTCGGGGCTGGGGGAAGAAAAGAATCTTGCCCTGGCCCCCAGATCCCAGCCCCCAGTCCCTGTTCCTCACACCCTCGCCGGATTCGGCTTGTTCGGGTCGATACCGTACTTCTTGATCGCCTCGCCGACTTTCTTCGCGTCGATCGCGCCTTCGTCGGCGAGCGCGCGCAGCGCTTTCAGCACGATCCAGTGGCGGCCGACCTCGAAGAACTCGCGCAGGTTGGCGCGCGTGTCGCTGCGACCGTAGCCGTCGGTCCCGAGCACATGGTACGGCTTCGGCACGAATGGGCGAATCTGCTCCGCGTACGCCTTGACGTAATCGGTCGTCGCGATGACCGGCCCCTGGCGATCGGCCAGGCATTCGGTCACGTACGCCTGCTTTGGCTTCTCGCCTGGATGCAGCAGGTTCCAGTGCTCGACGTCGCGGCCGTCGCGCGCGAGCTGCGTGATGCCGGGCGCGCTCCAGATGTCGGCGTCGACACCCCAGTCGTCGCGCAGGATGTCGGCAGCGGCGATCGCCTCGCGCAGGATCGTGCCGGAGCCCAGCAGTTGCACGCGGTGCTTTGCCTTGCCCTCGGCTTCCTTGAACAGGTACATGCCGCGGATGATGCCTTCCTCGACGCCCTCCGGCATCGGCGGATGCACGTAGTTCTCGTTCATCATCGTGATGTAGTAATAGACGTCTTCCTGGTCCACGTACATGCGCCGCAAGCCGTCCTGCACGATGACGACGAACTCGTAGCCGAAGGTCGGATCATACGCGCGGCAACTCGGGACAGCCGAGAAATACAGGTGACTCTGGCCGTCTTCGTGCTGTAATCCTTCGCCGTTCATCGTCGTGCGGCCGGACGTGCCGCCAAGCAGGAAGCCGCGTGCGCGCATGTCGGCCGCGGCCCAGCACAGGTCGCCGACGCGCTGGAAGCCGAACATCGAGTAGAACGCGAAGAACGGAATCATCGGCAGGTTGTGCGTGCTGTACGAGGTCGCCGCGGCAATCCACGACGAAATCGAGCCGGCCTCGGTAATGCCTTCCTCGAGGATCTGGCCCTTGACGTCCTCGCGGTAAAACGCGAGCTGGCCGGCATCGGGCGGCTCGTAGAGCTGGCCGTGCGGCGCGTAAATGCCGATCGCGCGAAACAGGCCTTCCATGCCGAAGGTGCGCGCCTCGTCGGGCACGATCGGCACGATGCGGTTGCCGATGTTCTTGTCGCGGGTCAGCACCTGCAGGATGCGCACGAACATCATCGTCGTCGAAATCTCACGTTCGCCGCTGCCCTCCAGCAGCTTGGCAAACGCCGAGAGGTCCGGCACCTGCAGCGGTGCCGCCTTCTCGCGCCGCGCCGGCAGGTAGCCGCCGAGCGCCTTGCGCCGTTCCTTCAGGTAGCGGATTTCGTCGGACGCTTCGTCCGGCTTGTAGAATGCGAGCTTGAGCGCGTCCTCGTCGGAGATCGGAATGTCGAACCGGTCGCGGAACGCGAGGATTTCCTCGTCGGTCATCTCCTCGGCCTGGTGGGTCGTATTCATGCCCTCGCCGGCCGTGCCCATGCCGTAGCCCTTGACGGTCTTCGCGAGGATTACCGTCGGCTGGCCTTTATGCTTCGCGGCCTCCGCATAGGCCGCGTACACCTTCTGCGGATCGTGGCCGCCACGATTCAGCCGGTAGATTTCGTCGTCCGTGAACTCGGCGACCATCTCTTTCAGTTCCGGATACTTGCCGAAGAAATGCTCGCGGGTATACGCGCCGCCGCGTGCCTTGAACGCCTGGTACTCGCCGTCGACGCACTCTTCCATACGCTTGAGCAGCAGGCCTTTCTTGTCCTGGGCGAACAACGGGTCCCAGCGCCGGCCCCACAGCACCTTGATGACATTCCAGCCGGCGCCGCGAAAGCGGCCTTCCAGTTCCTGGATGATTTTGCTGCTGCCGCGTACCGGCCCGTCGAGCCGCTGCAGGTTGCAGTTGATAACGAAAATCAGGTTGTCGAGTTCTTCGCGCGCGGCGACGTCGATCGCGCCCAACGCCTCCGGCTCGTCGGTTTCGCCGTCGCCGATGAAGCACCACACCTTGCGGTCGCCCATATCGGCGACACCGCGGTTGTGCAGGTACTTCATGAAACGCGCCTGGTAGATCGCCTGGATTGGTCCGAGGCCGACGCTGACCGTCGCGAACTGCCAGAAGTCCGGCATCAGCCACGGGTGCGGATACGACGACAAACCGTTGCCGTGCACTTCCTGGCGGAAATTCACCAAGTGTTCTTCATCGAGCCGGCCTTCGAGAAACGCGCGCGCGTAGTTGCCTTCGGACGAATGGCCCTGGAAGTAAACCAGGTCGCCTTCGTGCTCTTCATTCACGCCACGGAAGAAATGGTTGAAGCCGACATCGTAAAGCGTCGCGATAGACGCATAGCTCGCGATATGGCCACCGAGACCTTTCGCTGCGCGCTTGACGCGAATCACCATCATCGCCGCGTTCCAGCGGATGATCGAGCGGATGCGCCGCTCCATCGCCGGATCGCCGGGCGATTTTTCTTCCTTGTGCGCCGGAATCGTGTTGATGTACGGCGTGCTCGCGTCGTACGGGATATAGGCACCCGTGCGGCGCGCGTCCAGAATGACGTTTTCGAGCAGGAACTTGGCCCGCTCCGGCCCCTCCGTGGCCAGTACCGAACGAATAGCTTCCATCCACTCGCGCGTTTCCTGCGGATCGATATCCTGCGTCGGCTTCGAATCGGACATTTGAAATCCCAAGGTACGGTATAAATCAATTCAGACGGCCGGCGGAGCCGGCCGCCGGCGAAAAGGTCGGAAAAACTCCGGATGCCGGGCGAGACGGAGGCGGCCGGGGCCAGCCGCCGCGACCGTATATGATCGGATTTTGCGGATTTCAGGTCAAGGCGAAGCGGCGACCGTCGGCCGCCGCGCCGCAGCAACGGCAAGTCAGTTACCGGCCGTTTGCACCACGAAATCGCGGCGCGCATCGAGTACTTTGACGAGGTACTGCCGCATCTCCAGCGGTCCCTGGCCGTCGGCAAGCGTCTTGTAGACGCTCGGCGGTTTGGATGCGTTAATACGCGAAATCGCGTCGCCCTGGTGCGACGAGAATTGCTTGAACACGGTGCCGGCACCGGCGTTGTAGGCAGCGATAGTGCAGTATTCGAGACTCACCGGGTTGGCAATTTTCGCAAGATAGCGGCTGGAAAGGATATTGAGGTATGCCGTGCCGAGCTCGATGTTGTGTTGCGGGTCGAACAGGTAATCCCGGCTGGGTGCCATCTGCTTGCCGTACACCGCTTCGTATGCATCGGTGCCCGCGGTTGTCGGGATCAACTGCATCAGGCCGAATGCCCCGGCATTGCTGACCGCGTATGGATTGAAGTCGCTTTCGACTTTAATAATTGCATACACCAGGCTCTTACTCACCTGGTAGCGTGTGGCATAACGATCGACCAGCGGCGCGTATTTTTTCGCCTGTACATTAACGTGGTCGGGCACCATGCCGATCCGGACGTAATGGTCCGTGCGCGAACCCTCGGCGGTTTTGACGGTGCGTGTTTTGGCCTGCTTGATGAGGTAGTCCGCGTAATTCGATGCCGCGTCCGGAGTGTCGATCGAATGGCCATGCTGATCCGTCACCAGGCCGTATAGATAAGGCTTGCCGGTGAGACGCACCGGCTTGTCGGAATAAAGATCGACCGAGCGCGGGTCTTCCGGCGTCAGCAGCGTACTGACGATCGCGGTGCGCAGGCTCGTTTGCGGATGCGCCGTATCGACTGTCTCGACAGTTACGGTGCCCTTGTCGAAGTTCACCAGCGCACGACTCTTGTAATTCTGCGTGTATTTTACGTACTGGCGCTTGGTCGGCGTCACCGCCTCGCGCGCGCCCCATTCTTTCTTCGCGTGGCCGCGCAGCTTCGCGACCAGCGCCCGGAACTGGCGGACGAATTCCTCGGGGTGCGTTTCGTAATAATGCGCCTGACCCTGGAGCGCCTGCCGCGCCGCCAGCCGTGGATTGCCGCTCGTCGCTATCTGAAGGAGTTGTTGCGTCGAACATGCGGCCAGAACCGCAGATACCGTCATGATGACCGCGGCCTGCAAGACCGGACGCAGTCGGCGCAGGCGCACAGCCGAACCCGCTGCACGCGCGCGCGATTGCAAGTGCTTCATTTTTCTACCCCTTTGGCCGAAACGCCGCCCGACCGGTTGCCGTTACCGTGAGGCAGTCCGAAGGCCACCCTCTATAGCTAGATTATGGACAAAAATGCCACGAGCGCAAATGTCTGCCAGCGACCCTCGCCGCACGTAATCGGCCGGGTTACCGGCGCCCGATCAGCGCACGACTTTCATCAGAGCTCGCGGCCAGATCGATGCACGTCCAAGCCATCGCCAACGCGCCGTCGCAAAGCGCCTTGTCGGCGTCCGGCGTGATGCAATGCTGCGTGAACTCCGGCTGGTGGTTGACGGCCGGCAGCGAGTTGATGCCGATCATGGGATGGATCGACGGAATCGTCAGCGAGACGTTGCCCATGTCGGTTGAGCCGCTGGGCCGTTGCGTGTCCCAGTTGGCCGGGTCGGCGAATGGGCGGCCGAGCGCGCGGGCGTTGCTGCAAAACAGGCCGGCGATTGTTTCGTCGTGGTGCACCTCGGCGTAGGGTTTGTCGCCGCCGACGATTTCAACTTTCGCGCCGGTGGCAAGGCCGCCGGCTTCGAAGCAGCGATAAACCTCCGCGCGCAGTTCGGCCAGTTGATCGATCGTTTCGGAGCGGATCATGTAACGCGCGGAAGTATGCGCCGGCACGATATTGGCCGCCTCGCCGCCGTGCGTAACGATGCCGTGGATGCGGTCGGTGGCGTGAATATGCTGGCGCAGCAGGCCGATCGCGGTCTGCGCGACGGTAAGCGCGTCGGCGGCGTTGATGCCAAGTTCCGGAAATGCGGAGGCGTGCGATTCCTTGCCGGTGCAATGCACATCGAACGTCGACGCTGCGATCATGTTTGCACGCAGCATGTCGACCGGCGCCGGATGGACCATCATTGCGGCATGGATGTCCGCGAACGCGCCGCGCTCAAGCAGCAGGATTTTGCCGCTGGCGTTGCCGACCTCCTCGGCCGGCGTACCGATGACAGTAACGGTAAGGCCCACGTCGTCCGCGACTTGTGCCGCGGCGATCGCGGCGCCGAGCGCCGAGGCGGCAATGATATTGTGACCGCAGGCGTGCCCGATGCCGGGCAGACAATCGTACTCGGCACAAATGCCGACGTGCAGCGGCCCGGAGCCCGCAGTAGCGCGAAACGCCGTCGGCAGGTCGCAAATCCCCTGCTCGACCGCGAAGCCGGCGTCGGCGAGCATCTCGCAAAGCCAGCCGGAAGCCTTCTCTTCCTCGAAGCCCAACTCCGGGTGCGCGTGAATGCGGTGACTGAGTTCGATCAGCCCGTCGCGGTGTGCCTCAAAGCGCTCTTGCGCCGCTGCTTTTGCATCCATTTGTCTTCTCCCGCCGGTCAGCTTGTGACGGCTTGACATTCTACCGCCGCTGCCGCACGGTGCGTCGGGGCTGACGGGGATCAAAGGAGCGCATATGCCGATGTCGTGCAAGCCTTGGGTATGGCCGGTGCTGGCCGCAGCAACGTTGGCGACAAGCTTCGGGGTGCAGGCGCGGCAGTTGACCGATGCCGATTACGCGCGCGCCGAGCGCTTTCTCGACTACAAGACCGAGCCACTGGTCGACAATGACGTGCGCAGAGCGAAGTGGCTCGACGACAACTATTTCTGGTACGAACTCCACAGCCGTAAAGGCGACCGTTACTGGGTTACCGATGCGCGAACCGGCAGCACGACGCCGGCCTTCGACCAGGAAAAGCTTGCCGCGGCACTGGGCAAGGCCGCCGGCAAGACGATCAAGGCAGACAAGCTCGACATCGATAACTTCAAGATCACGGCCCGGCACCAGTTCGATATCACCTACAAAAAGAAGCACTACATCTGTGACCTGCGCGGCCGCCGCGGCCGCTGCACGCCGCGCGCAAAGACGCTGGCGCACAAGCCCGGCAGCGAGCCGGGTGTGCTCGCGCCGAACGATCGCTACGCGGTGTTCGTGCGCGACTGGAACCTGTGGCTGCGCGACATGCGAACCGGCGCGGAAACGCAACTGACGAAGGACGGCGTCAAGGACTACGGCTACGCAACCGGCAATGCCGGCTGGGTGCACAATGTCGGCGCGATCGTGCGCTGGTCGCCGGACTCGACGAAAGTCGCGACTTACCGCCAGGATCAGCGCGAAGTCGGCGACATGTATACGCTCGAAACGCGCATCGGGCATCCGAAGCTCGACGCATGGAAATATCCGCTGCCGGGCGACAAACACGTGTTCATGATCGAGCCGGTCATCATCGACGTGAAGACGGCCAAGATCGTGCGCGTAAAGATGCCGCCGGAACAGCGGCTGTCCAGCCTTTGCGACACGCTCGCCTGCGGCCGCGACCGGCACGCGTGGAGCGACGTCAAGTGGGCGCCGGACGGCAGGAGCCTCGCACTGGTGTCAACCTCGCGCGACCGCAAGCACGAGTGGTTCCGCGTCGTCGATGCTGCGACCGGCGATGTGCGCACCGTGTTCGAAGACAACGTCAAGACTTATTACGAAAGCGGCCATGGCGAGGTGAACTGGCAGTACCTGCCGGAGGCCGACGAATTCGTCTGGTTCTCCGAGCGTACCAACTGGGGCAACCTGTATCTGCACGATCTTGCCACCGGCAAGCTCAAGCGCGCGATTACGAGCGGCACCGGCAATGTGACTCAAGTGCTGCACGTCGATCGCAAGACGCGCGCGTTGTGGTTCGAAGGCGTCGGCCGTACGCCCGGCGTCAATCCCTATTACCGCCAACTGTTCAAGGTGAGCCTCGGCGGCGGCAAGCCTGAACTGCTCACGCCGGAAGATGCCGATCACACGATCACGATGTCGCCGGACGGCCGATATTTCATCGACAGCTATTCGACGCCGACGACCCCGCCGGTGACGGTGCTGCGCGCGGCAAGCGACGGGCACGTCATCAAGACGATCGCGCGGACGGATATTTCGCGCCTCAAGGCCGCCGGCTGGGTGCCGCCGGTTCCGTTTACCGTAAAGGCGCGCGACGGCAAGACCACGCTGTACGGCATGATGTTCAAGCCGACCGACTTCGACCCGCACAAGAAGTACCCGGTCATCGACTACATCTACCCCGGTCCGCAGACCGGCTCCGTGCGCGGCTTCAGCTTCCGTTCGGCGCGCAGCGACAATCAGGCGCTGGCGGAGCTGGGCTTTATCGTCGTAGCGATCGACGGCATGGGTACGCCGTGGCGCTCCAAGTCGTTTCATGACACCTGGTACGGGAACATGGGCGACAACACGCTGCCGGACCAGATTGCCGGAATCAGGCAACTCGCCCGGCAGTACCCATGGATCGACATCAGCCGCGTAGGTATCTGGGGCCATTCGGGCGGCGGCTTCGCCAGCACCGACGCAATGCTGCGTTATCCGAACTTCTTCAAAGTTGGCTGGTCGGAAAGCGGTAACCACGACAACCGCGAGTACGAAAACGACTGGGGCGAGAAGTACCAGGGCCTCCTGGTGACGCACAAGGACGGCAGCACCAACTACGACGACGCGGCCAACGAAACCCACGCCGCGAGCCTCAAAGGCCGTCTGATGCTGGTGCACGGCACGATGGACGACAACGTGCCGATGTTCAATACGCTCCTGGTCGTGCAGGCGCTGATGAAGGCGAACAGGAACTTCGACATGTTGCTGATCCCGAACGTGCATCACGGCTACGGGAAAATGGCGCCTTACATCATGCGCCGGCGCTGGGACTACTTCGTGAAATATCTGGCGGGAAATACGCCGCCGCATGAATACAAGATGCACCCGCCGGCGAACTCCCACTGATTCGCTGAAGCGGCGTCATTGAATCTCCCACGCTGAATTTGCGTGGCGTCTTGAAAGGAGACCCGTCAATGAAGACGCTTTTGACAGCCGCACTGGCGGCGAATTTCGCCCTGCTTTCCGGCTCCGCGTTTGCAAGCGCCGGGCCGCAGCCGGTGCCGCAGAAATATCACATACCGGCGCCGCGCGATGTCGCTTATCCGGGCATGCTCGAGATACATGTCGATGCGACGGACCTGGCGCATCGCATCTACCGCGTGCACGAGATCATTCCGGTCAAACCGGGGCCGGTGACGCTGCTGTATCCGCAGTGGATTCCGGGCGCGCACGAGCCGAGCGGACCGATCGACAAGTTCGCGGGACTGGTAGTCCATGCGAACGGCAAACGGCTCGACTGGATTCGCGACCCGGTGCAGGTTTACGGGTTTCATGTCGATGTACCCGCAGGCGTGAGCAAGCTCGACGTCGACTTCAAGTTCCTGACGCCGCAGAACAAACGCCAGGGGCGCGTCACGATGTCTCCCGAGATGCTCCGCCTCGATTGGAACACGGTCGCGCTGTATCCGGCCGGCTACTACACCCGCGATATCGACACACAGGCGAGCGTAACGCTGCCGAAGGACTTCAAGTTCGCGACCGCGCTCGAAGTCGACCACCGGAATGGAGACACCGTCACCTTCAAGCCGATCGACTTTGAGAACCTTGTCGACTCGCCGATGCTCGCGGGCAAGTATTACAAGCGCATCAACCTGACGCCGGCCGGCAGCGACGCGCCGGTACATCTCGATGTGTTTGCGGACGAGCCGCGCGACCTGAAGGTTACGCCCGAGCAGATCAAGGCACACCGCAATCTCGTCGAGCAGATGTACAAGCTTTACGGCGCGCACCATTACGATCACTACGACTTCCTGTTTTCGCTCAGCGACAAGCTCGGCGGTATGGGCCTGGAGCATCATCGTTCGAGCGAGGACGGCGTGAAACCCGGCTATTTCACAAAGTGGAAGGAGCAATGGACCGTTCGCGACCTGCTGGCGCACGAATACAACCATTCGTGGGACGGCAAGTACCGCCGCCCGGCGGCGCTATGGACTCCGAACTACAACGTACCGATGCGCGACCATGGCCTGTGGGTGTACGAAGGCTATACGCAGTACAACGGCTTCGTCATGGCCGCACGCGCCGGACTCTGGAGCAAAAAGCAGGCGCTGGAACGTTTGGCCGGCGTCGCCGCGCGCTACGACCGCGGCCGCCCGGGCATGAAGTGGCGCACGATCTGGGATACCACCAACGATCCGACGATTGCCGAGCGCGCACCGCTGCCGTACCGCAACTACCAGATGAGTGAAGATTACTATTCCGGCGGCCAGCTCGTGTGGCTCGCGGTCGATGCAAAGATCCGTTCGCTGACCAACGACAAGCGCAGCCTCGACGACTTCGCGCGCGCATTCTTCGGCGTGCACAACGGCGCCTGGGACATTAACACTTACACGTTCGACGACGTAGTCGACACGCTCAACAGCATCGCCAGGTACGACTGGAAAACTTTCCTGAGCGAGCGCCTCGGCGGCCACGGCAATTTGTCGGAGGCATTCGAGGCACAAGGCTGGAAGCTCGTCTACACCGACAAGCCGAATGCCGCGACCAAGGCCTACGAAAAGCGCGATCACAGCATCGAGCTGACCTACTCGCTCGGCATTAGCGTCGACAAAGATGGCACGATGCGCGACGTGCTGTGGGACAGCCCGGCCTTCAAGGCGGGCCTTGCGCCGGCAATGGTCATCAAGGCCGTCAACGGCAAAGCCTTCACGACCGACGGGCTGAAGCAGGCGGTGGTTGCCGCCAGGACCGACAAGGCCCCGATCAAGCTGCTGGTCACCGACTTCAACGAGTACAAGACCATCAGCATCGATTACCACGGCGGCCTCAAATACCCGCACCTCGAACGCATTCCCGGCAAGCCGGATTACCTGTCGCAAGTGCTCGCGGCACGACATTAAGGCAATACCCGCGCCGTCGGTTCGCGGCGGCGCGGGTTGCCTTTATGCCGCGGCAGGTTCTTCTGTAGAATGACGAACCCGATCGGTACATTTTCATTCCGGCGAAGGCGGGAATCCATCTTGTACGGTCTTTGACTCCATCACCGCGAACCGACAGGATTCCAAGTGTCTCAAGCGCTCCCCAATCTCTCGCCGGTGAATGTCCGCCAGGGCACCGCCGCCGACATTGCCGCGGCGAGCATCGACGCGCTCATCCTGGTTTTGCCGAAAGACAAACTTCCGCCAAGGACCGCGTTTCCTTACCGTGACGAGATCGCGCGGCTGCGCAAGCAACAGCCGGAGGCGGAACTTTTCGGCTTTTCGGTTGCGGACGAGCGGCCGGTTCACGTCGTTGCCGGTTTCGCGAAAGCGGATGCGACTGCGTTCGAACGTCTGACTCTTGCACGCAAGCTTGCCGCCGAGGCTCTGCGTGTAAATCCGGCAACGGTCGGTGCGTACGCGGCACTCGCGCCGAATGCAGATGCGGCCGCTGAAGCGCTCGCGGCCGCCCTGCTCGCGGCGGCTTTCCGGCTGCCCCGTTTCAAGCGCGAGCTGTCACCGGTACCGCGCTTCAAGACGATCAGGCTATTCCATCCGCGCAAGCTTGATTTGTCGCGCACCGCAGCCGCCGCGGCCGGCAATAATTTCGCGCGCTGGGTAACGGCGTTGCCGGCCAATCACCTGACGCCTGAAAACTACCGTACGCTGCTGAAAGAACTGGCGGAACAGGAAGGACTCGGTTTCGAATTTCTCGACGAGAAAGCACTCGCACGCCGCGGTGCCGGCGCGTTTCTCGCAGTTGCGCAAGGCAGCAGCCGGCGCGACGCCGGCATCGTGCATTTGAGTTATCGGCCGGCGAAGCAGGCACGCACGTCGGGGCTCG
>DASSOO010000221.1:0-2904 GCA_035700455.1 Gammaproteobacteria bacterium | reverse complement strand
CGTCCATGGACCTCGAACAACTCGCCCTTGCTCCCGCTTTTCGACCCTCCGATTCGGCTCACTCCACGGGCGCGAGAGAAGAAGCCGGTCATCGTGACCGGCAAGAGGAAGAAATCAGGAGCGACGTCCACGTCGCGATCTCTTCGGCAGGTAAGCTTGGGCGGCAACGACAACCGAAAAATTCACTATGCTTCCTGTTATCGCCTTGGTGGGCCGGCCGAATGTCGGCAAGTCGACGCTGTTCAATGCGTTGACGCGCAGTCGCGATGCGCTGGTCGCGGACGAGCCGGGGCTGACGCGCGACCGTCAGTATGGCTATGGCGTCGTCGGCGGGCGCTATGTTGTCATCGATACCGGCGGGCTTGAGGCCGAGGCGAGTTCGCTGGCGGAGGCGATGGCGCGGCAGACGCAGCGGGCGCTGGACGAAGCCGATGTAGCAATCTTTCTCGTCGACGGTCGCGCGGGGCCGAACGCCGCGGATGAGCGCATCGCAACGGAATTGCGCCGCAGCGCGAAGCCGGTTTTTCTTGCCGTCAACAAGACCGAAGGGCAGGATTCCGATATCGCGGTGGCGGAGTTTCACGCACTCGGTCTCGGTGCGCCGTGGGCGCTCGCGGCGGCGCACGGCCGCGGAATCGAAGCGCTGATGGCGGCGGTGCTGGCAGATTTCCCGGCGGCGCCGGAGTCGGTGCCGGAACTGGCAGAAGCGCCGGCGATAGCCATTATCGGCCGGCCGAACGTCGGCAAATCTACGCTCACCAACCGTCTGCTCGGCGAGGAACGCGTTGTCGTCTCCGACGTGCCGGGCACGACGCGCGACAGCGTGTTCATCGACCTCGAGCGCAACGGCGAGCGCTACACGCTGATCGACACCGCCGGCGTGCGCCGCAAGAGCCGCGTGCATGCAGCGATCGAAAAGTTCAGCATCGTTAAAACGCTGCAGGCGATCGACCGCGCGACGGTTGTGATCGCGCTTCTCGATGCGCGCGAAGGCGTCACCGATCAGGACGTGTCGCTGTTGGGGCTCGCGCTCGACCGCGGCCGCGCGGCCGTTATCGGCGTCAACAAGTGGGACGGACTGGATGCCGATCAACGCGCCGAAGTAAAGCGGCAGATCGACGTCAAGCTGCCGTTCATGGACTTCGCGCGGCTGCACTTCGTTTCGGCACTGCACGGCAGCGGCGTTGGCGATCTGCTGGATTCGGTCGCGGAAGCGCGGCGCGCGGCCGAGGCCGATCTCAACACCAATGAACTGACGCGCGTGCTCGCCGAAGCCGTCGCCGCGCATGCGCCGCCGCTGGTGCACGGCCGGCGCATCAAGCTGCGCTACGCGCACCAGGGCGGCCGCCGCCCGCCGCTGATCGTCATCCACGGCAACCAGACGGGTGCCGTGCCGCAAGCGTACCGGCGCTACCTCGTCAACCGCTTCCGCGAGCGGTTCAAACTGCACGGTACTCCGGTGCGCATTGAATTCAAGAGCGGCGCGAATCCCTATGCGGGGCGGCGCAATACGCTGACGTCGCGGCAGATACAGAAGAAAAAGCGGTTGGTACGGCACGTACGCCGTAGCAAAAAGTAGTGTGGTACTACGTCGTTAAATTGCTGATTTCGGCTGCGCTGATTGTCGCAATCTCGGAACTCGGCAAGCGTTACACGTTCCTCGGCGCGCTGCTGGCGTCTTTGCCGTTGGTCTCATGGCTGGCTTTCGTCTGGCTGTACCATGACACTGGCGACCCGATGCAGGTTGCCGCATTGTCGAAAAGCATATTCTGGCTGGTGCTGCCGTCGCTCGCGCTGTTCGTCGTATTGCCGTGGCTGCTGGCGCGGCATGTCAATTTTTATCTCGCGCTCGCCGCCGCAACGGCGGCGATGTTTGCCTGCTATGGGCTGATGGTCCTGGCGCTGCACCGTTTCGACGTCCACTTGTGAAGCTGGTAATCGCCGGCGCACTTCTGCAAAATGACGCGCTTCATTGCCGGGTACGCGGATGAGCAAAGCAACAAAAACAGTGGCGCTGGATACGCCCTTCACGATGCACCGCGGCGGCGAGCTGCCCGAGACCCAGATTGCGTACGAAACGTGGGGGACTCTTTCGCCGCGCAAAGACAACGTGGTGCTGATCTTCACCGGCCTTTCGCCCAGTGCACATGCCGCTTCGTCGCCGGCCGACCCCGAACCCGGCTGGTGGGAGGCGATGGTCGGGCCGGGCAAGGCGATCGACAGCGACCGCTTCTACGTTATCTGCGTCAATTCGCTCGGCAGTTGCTTCGGTTCGACCGGCCCGGCGTCGACAAACCCGCGTACCGGCAAGATTTACCGTCTCGATTTTCCTGAACTTACAATCGAAGACATCGCCGCAGCCGCGCATGCAGCACTCGCGCAAATCGGCATCGATCGCTTATGCGCAGTTGTCGGCCCCTCGTTGGGCGGCATGAGTGCGCTGGCCTACGCGCTGCAATTTCCGGGTAGTTATGATCATCTCCTTTTGATCTCCAGCGCTGCGCGCGCGTTACCGTTGACGATCGCGGTGCATTCGCTGCAGCGCGAAATGATTCGCAGCGACCCGGCATGGTGCGGCGGCTATTATCCGCCGCGCACGCAGCCGATTGCGGGCATGCGCGATGCGCGCAAGCTTGGCATGCTGTCGTACCGCTCCGCCGAAGAATGGAAGCAGCGCTTCGGCCGCCGCCGCGTCGCCACGCCACCGGCCGAGCCGTTCGGTATCGAATTCGAAGTCGAAGCCTATCTCGAAGCGCGTGCACGCGAGTTCATCGGCGGTTTCGACGCCAATTGCTATCTCTATCTGTCGCGCGCGATGGACTGGTTCGATGCCCGCGAGCACGGCAGCGCGACGGAGCTGTGCAGGAAGCTGCGCTGCGAAGGCGCGCTCGTTATCGGTGTCGG
>DASSOO010000220.1:0-9928 GCA_035700455.1 Gammaproteobacteria bacterium | reverse complement strand
CGTTATCGACGACGACGAAATTGCACTGTTGGGCCGCGTGGCGGCAGGTGCGATCGACGCGGCCACGAAGGACTGACCGGCGTGCGCGTGCCGCGTATCTATGCGCCGAACGCAATGGAGACCGGCGCACAAATCGAATTGAGTGATACGGCCGCGCGCCATGTAGTCCAGGTGCTGCGCCTCGCTCCCGGCGCGGCGTTGACGCTGTTCGACGGTCATGGCCGCGCCTTTGCTGCCCGGCTCGAATCGGTGAGGCCCGCTCGCGCATATATCGAACGCGCACTCGACGCCGATCCCGCACCGCCGATTGCCGTGGAATTGCTGCAGGGTGTGTCGCGCGGGCCGAAGATGGATCTCGTCGTGCAAAAGGCGGTCGAGTTGGGTGTCGCCGTATTTACGCCGTTGATTATGGAACGAAGCGTCATGCGCATCGCTCCGCGCGAGGCGGAAAAGAAACGCGTCCATTGGGAAGCCATCGCGATCAGCGCCTGCGAACAATGCGGGCGCAACGATCTGCCTGACATTCGAACCCCGCGACTGCTCGCCGAAGCATGCATCGGCGAAGACGATGCCCTGAACCTGCTGTTGGAAGCTGAGGCAACCGGGAAGTTGTTGGAGCAAAATCCGCCGCGGCGAGTGCGATTGCTGATCGGCCCCGAAGGCGGGCTTGCTCCGGCGGAACGCACTCTCGCGCTGGAACGGGGTTTCGTGCCACTCAAACTCGGGCCGCGCGTGCTGCGTACCGAAACCGCGGCGGTCGCCGCGCTGGCGGTGATCCAGTATCGCTGGGGCGATCTGGCCTCTTAAAGTTCTCCCCGAACCCCGGGTCCCGAATTCCGGACGCCGCTCTCCGCCAGCCGCTCTTCGATCGCCTCGACGTCCGGGATCATCGGTTTTTCGTTCGCCATCTGCGGCCGCGCCAGCACCGGTCCGGTCCACGCCGCCTCGCCGTTTTCGGAAGCTTTCAGAATATTGGCGTTAACGCGCACGAGGTACGGATAGCCCTGGATCACGAGACCGAAAGCCTGCTCGCTGAGCCGTCCGCCGATCGCGTGCACGACCATTAATCGCGCACGGTGCGTGATTGCCGGCGCCGGCCGGCCGCACAACGCTTCGAACGATACCACCGCGATCTTGCGATCCTGCCAGCGGACATGTCCGAGCAGCCAGTCGGGCGCGCCGGCACCGGCGGCCTCGGTACGCGACAGGCCCGTCACCTCGGCGACCGCAAGACGCGGCAACAGCAGCTTGCCTTCGGCTACCGGAATCAACAGGCTGTAAACTTCGTCGAGTTTTTCAGCCATGGCCGCGGCTCGTTACGACTCCGGCAATTATGCTTTCAAGACAGGTAATCATCGTCATTCTTCCGCCGGAGCCTTCGCATGACGCTCGATTGCCGCCAGCAGGTCGGCCTCCTGATAGGGTTTGCCGAGATAATCGTTGACGCCAAGTTCCATCGCGCGGTTGCGGTGCTTGTCGCCGGTACGCGAAGTGATCATGACAATCGGCACATCGCGCAAGCGTTCGTCGTTGCGCAGGTTCGCCGTCAGCTCATAGCCGTCCATGCGCGGCATTTCGATATCGAGCAGGATGACGTGCGGGATGAATTCCTGCAATTGCGTCAGCGCATCGACGCCGTCCTTCGCGGTTTCGACGCGCATGCCGTACCGTTCGAGCAGCCGCTGCGTGACGCGGCGCACCGTAATTGAGTCATCGACGACCATGACCAGTCGCTGACGCTCTTTCCTGGCCTGCCGCGCACGTTCCGCCCGGGGCGCTTCAGTACGGCCGCCGACGGGCGCACGCAGCAACGAGCTCGGGTCGAGAATCAGCAGGATGCTGCCATCGCCGAGAATCGTCGCCCCGGAAATACCGCGAATGCTGGCAATCTGCGGGCCTATCGACTTGACGACCACTTCGCGGCTGCCCTGCATGCTCTCGGCTATCAGCGCACCGAGGAAGTCGCCGGAACGCACCAATAAGACGGGGCAGGACGTCTGCGCTTCTTCGACTTCGGGTACAGCGAAGCCGAGCAACGTCGACAAATGTTGCAGGCGGTACTCGCGGCCGCCGTAGGTGAATTCCTGCAACTCACCCGCAAAGAACCGCTTGAGGTCGCGGCCTGGAATACGTGCGATGCCTTCGATCGCCGGCAGCGGAATCGCAAAGGTTTCCTCACCGGCAATTACCATCAACGCCTGCGTGATCGCGAGCGTGAACGGCAGGCGGATCGTAATGTTGGTGCCGGCGCCCGCGACCGAATCGATTGCGAGGGTCCCACCGAGCTGTTTCACTTCACTCGCAACCACGTCCATGCCGACGCCGCGGCCGGCTGACAGCGTCACTTCTTTCGCCGTGCTGAAGCCGGATTCAAAAATAAACTGCATGATGTCGCTTTCGCTAAGCTCAACGTCGGCACCGACGAGACCGCGTGCGACGGCCTGTGCGCGAATTGCGTTCAAATCGAGACCGGCACCGTCGTCGATAATATTGATGACGACCTCGGCACCTTCGCGATGCAGACCGATCGTGATCTGGCCGGTCTGCGGTTTGCCTTGCTTCTGCCGTTCGGCCGGCGCTTCGATGCCGTGTACGACCGCGTTGCGCAGCATGTGCTCCAGCGGCGCCAGCACGCGCTCAAGCACCTGCCGATCCATTTCACCCTCAGCGCCGGATAACCTGAGTTCGGCGTTCTTGCGCACTTCCTGCGCGGCCTGGCGCACGACGCGGCGCAGACGCTGCGCGTGGCTTGAAAACGGCACCATGCGCGTGCGCATCAGGCCGTCCTGCAATTCGGTCGTGACGCGCGACTGCTGCAACAACAACGTTTCGGTTTCGCGCGCCTGGTTCGACAACAGCGCCTGGATGCTGACCAGGTCACCGACCGATTCCATCAGCGAGCGCGACAATTGCTGCAACTGCGAATAGCGGTCGAGTTCCAGCGGATCAAAGTCGCCGCGGTCGTCACCGGCTTCCTGTTCGTGCTGGAAGACGATCTGCGCCTCGGCCTCGATTTCGAACTTGCGAAGCTGCTCACGTAAGCGCTCGACAGTCTGGTCGAGTTCGGCGAGGTTGAAGTTCATCGTGCTGAGCTGCTGCTCGAGGCGCGACCGGTAGATGCTGACTTCGCCGGCGTGATTCAGTGCCGATTCCAGCAGGTCCGCACGCACGCGCATCAGTTCCGGCTGGATGCGCGAACCGCTGCGCCGGTCTTCTTCGGGCGCCGGGCGCGCCACGGCTTCGGCGACGGTGGTTTCGGGCTCCGCTTTCTCCGCTTCGGCTGCTGGGTGAGTCGTTCCCACCGATGCCTCGGCTGGCTCCTGCGCGCCGCGGCGCTGCAAGTGCTCCAGTTCCTCGACGAGGTCGGTCGCGGGTGGCGGCAACCGGCCGCCGATGCTTACCTCGAGCATCTGGTGCAACCGGTCGATTACTCGCTGCACGGTTTTCAGCATGCGGTCGGAAACCGGGATGCGACCGTCGGCGATGCGGCTCAGCAAGGTTTCGAGGTTGTGGCTCAAGTCGCCGAGCGGCATCAGCCCGGCCATGCGCGCTCCGCCCTTGAACGTATGCAGGTGACGCTGCAGGTCGGCGACAAAAGTATCGTCGGTGCGGTTTTCGTACCAACCCTGCATTGCGACGTCGATCGCCTCAAGCAGCTCTTTTGCTTCCTCGAAGAAGATGGTGGCCAGTTCAGGGTCGAATTCTGTATCCGAGCCGTAATCGGGGGCGGGCGCCGCCGATTCGCTTTGCGGCTCCGGTGCGGACGAGGGTTCCGGCACAGCTTCCGCGGTCGCCGTTTCCGCCGCTTCCCCCACCGATGATTCGGGCGGCTCTTCGTCGAGGGCGGTTTCGATGCCGTAGAGCGCGCTGTACTCGGTCGGCTCGTCGCTCTGCTCTGCCGGACTGGGGCGCAGCGCGGCGATACGTGCGGCCAGTTCGGCATAATCGCTCTGGACGCCGCCTGGCGAAGCATAGCCCGGTACCAGCCGCTCAATCGCCTCGACCATTTCACGCAACGCCGCCGCCGCGTCCGCCGGCAACGGGTCGTGGACAACGGCGAAGGATTTGGCCGCGCGTTCGGCCGGATCGGCGAGATGCCAGATGGCCTCTGCGTTAGCTGTATGTGCGCTGCCCTTGAGTGTGTGCAACGCGCGCACCAGTTCCTTGTCGACAATGCCGGCGCCGCCCTGCTCGCGCTTGTCGAGAAAATCCGTAATGGTCGTGAGGTGCGCGGCGATCTCTTTGCTGAAGATGTCGTACAGCACCGGATCCATCGCCGGCTCGACCGCGCGATGCGCCGATTTGTCCGGTTCCGGCGCGGGGGCGACGTCGGTTTTGGTTTCCGCCTGCGTTGCGACCGCGGGCGGCGCGGTCTCGACCGGTGGCGGCTCCGACTCGGGAACGGCGATAAACGACTCCGGCTCCTCGCCGTGAGCGAGCGCTTCGGCCCGCCGCACCAGCACTTCGACATCGACGGCCGGCGGCTGGCCGGCTTCAAGTTCCTCGATCAGTTCCGGCAATGCCGCAAGGGCCTGGCCCACCAGTTCGACGACCGCTTCGCGCGGCTCGATGGTGGCGTCGATGACCCGGTTCAACATGTTTTCGAGTGCCCAGGCGAATTCGCCGATGCGACCGGCGCCGACCATGCGGCCGCTGCCCTTGAGCGTGTGGAATGAGCGGCGCACGACAACCAGCGCGTCGCGGTCCTGCAGATTGGCACGCCAGCGCGGGAAGTATTCCTGCAGCCGCGCGATTTCCTCGTGCGCCTCTTCGAGAAACACCTCGAGTATTTCAGGATCGACTTCGTCGGCGTTCGGCAGCGGTGCGGGCTTCGGCGCCGGTGGAGCCTCGGCGGCGACCGGGGCCGGCTGTACGACCGCGGCGGGCTTGGCCGCGGGCGCCGCCTCGGCGGGAATGTCGAGCGCCGCGACACAGGCCTCGGCGTTGTCGAGCATCGACTGTGGGTCGCCCCGGCCGCTCTGCACGGTCTCAAGATAGAACTCGACGCTCACCAGCGCGTCGGCCATGCGATCGAGCGAATCGGCCGGCGGCACCGACGTGCCCTTCACGATCTGTTGCTCGACGTAGCGGCGAATGTTATCCAGCACGCGCGCCGGCCGATCGAGATTAAGCAGATTGAGACCGGCCTGCACCTGGCGCATGTGCTCAGAAACGTGGCCGATCGCTTCAGTATTGCTTTCGCCGCGCGCGTATTCGGTAATTGCTTCCTTGATGCGCGCGAGGTTGACGATCGATTCGCGAATGACCGCGCCGAAGGTTTCTTTGTATTCGCTGCCGGTCGGACTTTCCGGCGCCGCGGCGCGATCGGCAGCAACCAGTTCGCCCATGTCGTCGTCGAGACGTACTTCGAGACGCAGCAGTGCCTGCGCGACTTCCATCAGCACTGCTTCCTCGGGTCCCTGCTCGCCGGCTGCGATTCCCTGCAACGCGCCGGTATGCGCCGCGAGTTCACTGCGCAACGCGCCAAGGCCGAGTACCGCGAGAGTGTCGCCGACTTTCTTCAGCAATTCTGCGAGCGGCACGAGATCTGCGATGTTGCGCCGCCCGGTGCGCACGAAAATGTCGAGGCTGTCCTTGACCTGCGTCAGGTCCTCCTTGATCGCCGCTGAAACGGTACGCATCAACTGCGCGTTCGGCCCCGACAGCGCCTCGCGCGCCTCCGCAACCTGCGCTTCTTCCGGCAGGAATTCGTTGAGGCTGAACGATTTTTTGATGCCGCTGACACGTTCGCCCGTCGACGTCGCGCGGCCAACGTAATACAAAAGGTTGTTGATCAGTTCGCGTGGCGGCGCGGCTGCAAATTCACTCTCGCTTTCGGCCGTGAGACGCTTGATCTGGCGATCGACCTGGCCAAGCATCTGCTTCAGGCTGACGCTCGCCTCCAGTCCGCCGTCGCGCAACGCTTCGAGCGCGCCGCCGACGATCCACCACAGTTCGAACACCGGCGGCTTGCTCGCCGCCTGCTCGAACTGCTCGATAATCGCCGCCATCCGCGCGAGCGGCTGTGCTGCCTTGTCGTTCTTGTACCAGGACAGCAATTCCGTCTGGAACTTCGGCCGCAGCCGGCGCGCAAGATCGCGCAAATCGACGCTCTTGGCGGCTGCCACTGTCGGCATCTGCGGCAATTGCACGCCGCGGTCCTGCAACTGATGGGCAAACAGCGCGCTTTCCGACAGCAGCGGCTGGTTACGCACGCTGCGCAGATCGTTCAACAACGACAACAGCGCAAGCGGCATGTCGCGACGGCCGTTGATGACGCGCTCGAGATAATCCGGCAATTGCAGGATTGCGCGCATCAGCACTTCGAAGACTTCATCTGTCGGCTTGATCGCGCCGTCATGGATACCGCGCGCAACGGCTTCCATTTCCTCCGCGAGCATCGCCGCACCATAGACTTCAACGATGCGCAGCGTGCCTTGGATCTGGTGCAGGTGCTCCAGGCAATGGCCCAACGCGGTCTGGTCTTGACGATCCTCGGCGTAAGCCTCAAGCGCCTGGCGCGCACTGACGAGCACGCCGTCGAGGTCGGTCTTGATCCATAACAGCGAGTCGGACGCAACCTGGTTCATAGCCGGCTACCTTTATCGCTGTTGCTTGTTGTCCGCCGGAACGCGTGCATGTCTTACGCGGGCTGTCCTGCCGGGAAATACGCCTCGTCAGCGACCGCAAACTCGCTCTCTTCGGCCATCGGCACATCCGCCTCGTCCGAGATCGCCGGATGCTGCTCCGGCAGCTTGAAGCCGGCGACCGACGTACGCAGTTCGGTCGCCAGTTCCGCAAGCTGGCCGATCGACTGCGCGGCAGCGTTGGTGCCTTCGGAAGTCTGCGCCGTGATTTCCTGAATCACGCTCATCGTCCGCGATACGTCGCCGGCAGCCTGGGCCTGCTGGCGGGCCGAGCTGGAAATACTTTGAATCAGGGTCGCGATGTTGTTCGACACTTTTTCGATTTCATCCAGCGCCGAACCCGCGTTCTCGGCGAGTTGCGCGGTACCGACCACGCCCGAGGTGCTTTGCTCCATCGACGTGACCGCCTCGTTGGTGTCAGTCTGAATTGTCTTCACCAGCGCTTCGATCTGGCGCGTTGCGTTTGCGGAACGTTCCGCGAGGCGCTGCACTTCGTCGGCAACAACCGCGAAACCGCGGCCCGCCTCGCCCGCCATCGATGCCTGAATCGCGGCGTTAAGCGCGAGGATGTTGGTCTGCTCGGCGATATCGTTGATGAGTTCGACGATGTCACCGATTTCCTGCGAGCTTTCGCCGAGGCGCTTGATGCGCTTTGACGTTTCCTGAATCGTCTCGCGAATCGCGTTCATACCGTCGATCGTGCGCCGCACCGCGGCGCCGCCCTTGTGCGCGATTTCCACCGACTGGCGTGCGACCTGCGCCGAGCGCTCGGCGTTTGCCGATACCTGCTCGATCGAATGCGCCATTTGCGTGATCTGTCCGGTCGCGGTAGTGATCTGGCGGGTCTGGTTGTCGCTAGCCTCAGCCAGATGCGTTGCCGTCGCACGCGTCTGGCGCGCCGCGGCGTCGACCTGTGCCGAGGTATCGTTAATGGTACGCACCAGGTCGCGCAGTGCTTCAAGTGCATAGTTGATGGAGTCTGCGATCGCGCCGGTGATGTCCTCGGTCACGGTGACTTCGACGGTAAGATCGCCGTCGGCCAAACTGCCGAGTTCATCGAGCAGGCGCAGAATCGCTTCCTGGTTGCGCTCGTTCTGGCGCTGCTGAATCACCGCAGCCTTGCGCGCATCGCCGCTCAACAGGTAAATCCACAGAGTGATCAGCAGGATAATCAGGCCGACGCCGCCGATGATGTAGCCGTACATCGGCTGGATCAGGCGGTTGGCGATCTGACGCTCATAGGCGTCTTGCAAGCCACGTATATTGTCGAGCAGGTCGTTGCTGCCCGCATCAAGCTGCCTGACCGCCTTGTGCACGGCTAACAGGTGAGCGGCCAGCGAGGTCAGAGTCTGGAGGTTTTCGTTGATCGGCGAAAATATCGAATCAGCCTTCTCGATCGCCGGGCGTATGTCGGGGTCGCGCACCGGCGAAATGTCGAGCGCGGCATCGCCGACGATCAAAGCCTGGTCGACCTTGTAAAACCGCGTGATGTCCGACTGGAACTGCGCCGCCGCCTTGCTGACGTCGCCGGCACCGCTGACGAGCGTGTCGGCCTCGGCCTGGATGCGCCCGCCGAGGTAAGTCTGGCCGGCGGCAATAAGAGTGCGCCGAGTGTCATTGGACTCGCTCAGCGCCTTCGCGATCTTCTCCCATTGCGCCAACAGGTCGGGCATCGCCGCGTCGATGGCGGCACCGGTCTGGTTGGCAAGGATAATGGAGTCGCGTGCATCGAGCAGCGTCTGCACGCTCTTGCGCGCCTCGCTCCAGCCGCCCTGTATCAGCGTTGCCTCGGTCAGCGCGTCACCGGTCGCGCCCGGCATCATCGTTGCGGAGTTGCCGGTAAGCATCAGGTTGAGGCTCTTGTCGAATTGCTGGCGTGCGTTCAACAGACGCTGAAACGCGTCTGTGTCGCCAGTGACCGCCTGGTCGGCATCCTTGGCGATGCTCTGCGACAGCAGCGCTTCTTCTGCCGCATAACCGCGGAATTCGTCATCGAACCTGCTGGTGAACCCAACGATGATGATGTCGGCCACCGCAACGCCGATGGCAATCGACGCGAGGATAACCAGGACCATCAACACCTTGTTGCGTCCCACCTTGATCGTAGTCGTGTTGTCCATGATGACTCACCCTAATGTCGGGTGCTGCCCCGGCACCCATTCAGGCTTTATTGCTATTTCGCCGCCTGCAGGAATGCCGGGCTCTCCACCAGGCGCTGCAAGCCAATTACACCCCATGTTTCTTCGTTTCTGCCGAAGCCGCCGGCGAGGTAAGCCTCGGCAGCGGGCAGGCTGCCCGCGTCGAAATCTGCGCTGTCGTTATCGTGAAAACGACGGAAGCCGTATACCTCGTCGACCAGCAAGCCGGCCGGTACGCTCGGGTGGTCGATGGTGAGCACGCGCGAGATGCGCGATACCGCGGTGTCGCCGCCGCCGAGAAAACTCTTCATGTCAACGATCGGGAGCAACTGGCCGCGCACGTTCGCAAGCCCCAGAAGCCAATTCTTGGCTCCAGGCACGCGATGTGCGCCAGGGTACGGCATCAGCTCGCGAATTTCTTCACGCGCGACGACCAGCTTGAGCCCGCCGACGCGAAAGCCGAGTCCGACCCATTCCTCGCCGCCATACGCGGCCTGCAGGCCGGCCGCAGCCGCGCGCGCACGGCTTTCGAGCGCCTTCAGGAGCTCGAACGGCCGGTCGGCCAGCGCGGCAAGGGCGGCGTCGCTCATGCAGCGCGGCTCATCGCCTCTTTAAGCTTGGCGACAAGTTGATCCTCGGTGACCGGCTTGGTCAGGTAGTCGACCGCGCCTTGCCGCATGCCCCAGATACGGTCCGTTTCCTGATCCTTGGTGGTGACGATGACAACCGGAATCGCACTCGTCGCCGGATCCTTGGAAAGCTGGCGCGTCGCCTGAAAGCCGCTCATACCCGGCATCACCACATCCATGATGATGGCATCCGGTGTCTCGGCCTTCGCCTTGTCTAGCCCCTGCTCGCCGCTTTCCGCCGTGATTACGTCGAAGTCGTGCTTTTCGAGCCAAGTCTTGAAAACGTGCACTTCGGTCGGCGAATCGTCGACGATCAGTATCTTGGACATTGATTGTTCTCCCACTGTCCCGGTTGTTGTGGCTCTGCCACGTATCAGGCCGCGGCACCACGGGCGTAGCGCTGCACGGCGCCCACCAGCTCGTCGCGGGTAAAAGGTTTGGTCAGGTATTGTTCGGAGCCGACGATGCGGCCGCGCGCGCGGTCGAACAGGCCGTCCTTGCTGGACAGCATGAT
>DASSOO010000219.1:0-4535 GCA_035700455.1 Gammaproteobacteria bacterium | reverse complement strand
GAGTTGTCTCCGCCGCCGCGCCTACGTCTCGTCCGGAATCTCCGCCTCGACCAGTTTCGCCAACAGGGTGAGCGACTCCTGCCAGCCAAGGTAACAAGCCTCGGCCGGGATGACGTCGGGCACGCCTTCCTGCGTGATGTTGATCTCGGTTCCGCAAGACACGGCCTTCAAGACAACCATCGTCACCATTGTGCCGGGCATATTCGGGTCGTCGAACTGGTCGGTATAGACCAGCCGCTCGTTCGGCACCAGTTCCCGGTACTCCCCGCCAAAGGAGTGACTCTGGCCCGTGGAGAAGTTCGTGAATGACATCTTGTAGGCGCCGCCGGCCCGGGCGTCCATGTGGTGGACCTTGCCGGTAAAGCCGTTCGGCGGCAGCCATTTGGCCATGGCATCCGGATCGAGGAACGCTTTGTAGACTCGTTCGGGCTTGGCCCGCAGGACACGATGAAGACGAATGGTACTGGGCATGGCTGTTCTCCTTCCGTAGGCTGTGCCGGGAATGCGGCTCCTTATATAGTCGCGCGGCCAGGCCGCTTTTCGACAGCCAGTTACCAAATATAGCGGCTAAACGAGCCCTGCCGCGACTGGTGCGTTTGCTGAACCCTCGAAGTAACGTGCGAGCCCCGGCGTCCTCACCAGGGCAACTGCTCGCCGTTCTGGTGCCAGAAGCTGCCGGTGGTTTCAAGGCTGAGGTCGTCGAGGCGGGCCAGCAGCCCGCGTGCGGCCTCTTCAGGGTCGATGCCACCGCTCCCGCCGGTCATGTCGGTGCGCACATAGCCCGGATGGAGCAGCACGACGCTGATGCCGCGCGGCTCGAGGTCGATCGCCAGCGACTTGCCGGCGGCGTTAACCGCGGCCTTCGACATGCGGTAGCCATAACTTCCGCCGCTGCCGTTGTCGGCGATCGAGCCCATGCGGCTGGTGATGATGCCGACCTTGCTGCCCTTGTGCAGCAGGTCCATCAAAGCCTGCGTGACCAGCACCGGGCCGAGTGCGTTAACCTCGAACTGCGCGCGTATCGCTTCAATGGCCGGCTCGTCGATTTTGCCGAGCTGTTGATTGCTCAGGATGCCGGCGACGTTGATGAGCACGTCGATCTTCGTACCGTCGAGCTGCTCGCGCAGGCGCCGCACATCGTCGAGATTGCGCACGTCGACGCCGTCGATGACGCGCGCGCCGAGCTTGTCCAAATCCGCCGAGCGATGGCGGCAGACGGCGACAACTTCGTCGCCGCGTTCCTTCACCTGCGGGCATAACTCCAGCCCGATACCACGGTTGGCGCCGGTGATTACGTAAACCATCTTGTCCTCCTTCCAATTGCCGCCCACGGCGGCGTCATTTACCTGCTGGCGTCGCTCCGACACCGCTATCATTCCTGCAAAAGCTGGAATCCACCTTCCCACTCTACGCCAGGCGCGATCCCGTAAATTCTGTCACTGGCGGCCAGACTCCGAAACCATTACAGTTCCCGCTTTCGCCGATCAGAAACCGCGTTCGCAATGAGCTGGCTCACCAATCCCGACATCTGGGCGTCGTTCGTCACCCTCACCGCGCTGGAGTTGGTGCTCGGCATCGACAACATCATTTTCATCTCTATCGTTACCGGCCGGCTCGAACCGCAGGTCCAGATGCGCGCGAGGACGGTCGGCCTCTCGCTGGCGGCGCTGACGCGCCTCGCGCTGCTGGGGCTGATCTTCTTCCTGGCGCACCTCGAGAAGCCGCTGTTCACCGTATTCGGCGACCCGATCTCGATTCGCGACCTCGTGCTGATCGGCGGCGGCCTGTTCCTGCTTGCCAAGAGTACGACAGAAATTCAGGACAACCTGAGCGGGCGCCGCGAACGCGAAGGCAAGGAGGCGCCTTCATTCTGGATGGCGATTGCGCAAATCCTCGCGCTCGACATGGTGTTTTCGATCGACTCGGTGATTACCGCGATCGGCATGTCGGATCATATCGCAGTGATGGCGACTGCGATCGTCGTTGCCATCGCTTTCATGCTGTTCTATGCAGGCCCCGTCAGCAATTTCGTCAACCGCCGCCCGACACTGAAAATGCTTGCGCTGGCATTCCTGATTCTTATTGGGGTCACGCTGATTGCCGAAGGTGTCGGCCTGCACATCCCGAAGGGCTACATCTACTTCTCGATGGCGTTCGCGTTTGGAGTGGAAATGCTGAATCTGCGGCGGCGGCGCTCATAAAAGCTCCCCGCACCGCAGACGCTCGACATCGGCCTGACCGCTATGGCGCGGTCGCGGAAGTCCGGGCCACTTGCGCCTTCTCAAAAATTACGAGCGCGATCCCGCCGAGAATGGCCGCGGACGCCAATACCAGCCGCAGGTTCAGCGATTCGCCCAGCAGCACAACGCCGCCCAGTGCGGCGATGACCGGCACACTCAGTTGCACCGTCGCCGCGCTTGTCGTTCGCAAACGCGGGCAACGCCATATACCAGATCGCGTAGCCCAGCCCGGACGTCAGCGCGCCCGATGCAAGCGCGTAGCCCAGGCCGGCGACATCCACGGACGCATGCCTGTACATGAGCACGCTCAGGATGACGGCAACGGGGACCGCACGTAGAAAATTCCCCGCCGTCACCATGGTTGGGTCGCCGGCCCCCTTGCCGCGCAAAGAATAGATGCCCCACGCAGCACCGGCGCCCAGCATCAAGACCGCCGCGACCAGCGGCGGCGCGGAAATGCCTGGCAGCAGCAGCCCCACCAGCCCGGCGAGTGCGAGCGTGAGCCCTACCAACTGCAAACCGCGAAGACGCTCGCCTTTCCAGATGCCGTAGCCGATCATCGTCGCCTGCACCGCGCCGAACAGCAGCAGCGCACCTGTGGCAGCCGACAGGCTCAGGTACGCGAAAGAGAAACCCGCGGCATACGCAAACAGCGCCAACGCCGACAACCAGTTGCCTTTGCCGCTGCGCCCGCCGCCACGCCGCCGGGTCAGCAGCCACAGCACCAGGGCGCCGGAGGCGAGCCGCAACGTCGTAAAGCTCGCGGCGTCGAGGCCGGTATCCCTGAGCGCCGCACGGCAAAGCAGGGAGTTACCCGCGAACGCAAGCATTGCCAAAAGCGTCAGCGCGAATACACGCCGGTGCAGCATCAGTGGAGTTCCGGAATGGACATAGTGCTGCCGTTAGAGTCCCGACTCAAAGCGCCGCGAGCCGTAGCCCCCGGGGAAGATTTTATCCGCACCAGCGGTAGGCCGTTAGCTGCAGTGCCCTCTTAGCCAATCCCCAGGCTGGCACGTAGGGCTGCCGCCCCTTCTGATCTCAATAGCCATACAAGCGCAACACAGTTTGCTACGACTGCGACCCAGAAGACGAACTGGAAAGTTTTCTTTTTCGTCTTGTGCCGGAATACACGCTGTGCGACCAAAGCACCTGGCCACCCACCGGCGAACTCAGCGAGATGCAGCGTCGACTCTGCGGTACGCCACGCTCCGCGCTTGGCAGCCGATTTGTCTAATCCGTACATGAAGAAGGCAGCGATACTCATCAGAGCGTAGAAGCCTACGGCCGGAAAAGGCACAAACCCGGCAACCGCGAAACCCGTCAGGGTGCCTTAGAAGCCGACGAGTACGCAGACAGCGAAAAACACTCCTGGCCTTGCTGGCGCGCGCTTGGCGCCGCGCTGGAACAGGACCTTCTCGGCGCGAAGCCTTTTCTGTCCGTCACGAGCAACGCTGCAGATGACCGGTTCGTTTACCGTCGGCCGGCGCGGTCCACGGGGAAACGAACTGATGTGCACGAACACCTGTGGACCACCGGAGGACGGTTCAATGAACCCGAACCCCTTCTCGTCGTTCCAATTTATAAGTTTTCCGTTCTGCCTCATTCGATTCTTCTGTGGCTAAGACCTGAAATCACCTGCCGCCGGAGTACGCGGCGTCAACGGAACCGGAGGCCACAGCGTAGGCGCAAATTCCAGGGCTAGGCCGAGCTCCCTCTGATTAGTGGACGATTTCTAAGGCCAAGTGGTCTATAGCAGGAGGTGTCAGATGACCCGAAAAGATCGAAAGCGTTACCCAACGAGTCGCACGCCCAGCTGCTCCATAAGCCGGAATAGCCCAAGCATTTTTCTAAACTCGGTGGCGTAGGTTTCGGGAATGCCGACCAAGCCGCAAAACTCCTTTGCGTCCGTGTTGGCGAGCTGGCGTGCGTTTTTCAGCACTTGGAAGTGCAGCATGGCTACCTTCTGGTCCTCTGCCGCCGCCTTATGGATTTCGTTGCGAATTTCTTCGAACATGCACCTCTCCACCACTATGGGGTCAGGTTGAGCGAAATGTTAGCGGTCATGTTGCGCCGTTGCAGCTACTAGCTTTCTTGCCATTTATCTCTGAATATAACCTTTTTTGGGGCCAGGTCTTGCACTGCCACATCACCGCTCTTCTTCCGCTTCTGCCGCCTTCACCGCTCGACTGACCGTGCTGTAGTGTACGTTGAAATGTCGTGCGATCGCAGCCAGTGAGTAATGGCCGGCCTGATAGGCCGCAGCCATCGCTGACCTGCGGTCGGTGTAAGCTGCTG
>DASSOO010000218.1:0-3909 GCA_035700455.1 Gammaproteobacteria bacterium | reverse complement strand
ACTTGAATATCGAGACGGCGCAGGTAAGCCGGTTGGGCGACAGGCGCGAGAATCAGGATCGCGCCGCCATCCTCATCGGCGACAGCCGCGTGCTGCTGATCGTATGCGACGGCATGGGCGGCCACGCCAACGGCGCGGCGGCGGCGCAAACCGCCGTCGACTCGCTGAGCCGTAGCTTCAAGGCACTGCGTGCGCACCCCGCCCCCGCCGAGTTTCTGGCCGGCGCACTCGCCAAGGCACACGACGAGGTCGTAGCACTCGGCGCGCGCCGCTCAATGGCGGAGCGGCCGCGCACGACGTGTACTATCTGCCTGATTGACGAAGGCGTCGCGCAATGGGCGCATGTCGGCGACAGCCGGGTGTACTGGCTGCGCGGCGGTAAGGTTGCCGCGCGCACGCGCGATCACAGTGCCGTCGAAGCGCTCTACCAGGCGGGTGAGATTTCGCGCGAGGCGATGCTCACGCACCCGCTGCGTAACTACGTCGAGGAATGTCTCGGCGGCGAACCGGAGCAGCCGACAGTGAGCATCGCGGAACCGGTGACGCTCGATGCCGGCGATGTCGTGCTGCTGTGCACCGACGGCTTCTGGAGCGCGCTCAGCGACGAACGTATCGCCAACTGCCTGCCCGAGGACGCGGAGCTGGAACCGATGCTCGAACAGGCCGCACTCGCGGCCGAAACGGCGATGCGCCCCGGCTGCGATAATGTCACAGCGGCAGCACTGCGCTGGTACGAATAACCTGCCTCAAAACCGCACCTGCCGGCCTGATGCTGCGTTGCGGCCCCGTCTGCGGTGCTCATTTACTACTTGTAAACTCCGCTCCTCGACGGGTCCGCGCCTTGCCTGAGCCTCGGCAGTTGCGGTTTTGAGACAGGTTATGAGATGGTCAGCCGGTCGCGCCGCTGCGCGACACGAACTTGAAGAACCGGCTGGTTCCACCCGCCTTCGTTTCGTCCTGATACAGAAACGCCAGGTTCTGGTCGTCGAACTTTTCGAAGAAATCGTCCCATTCAATCGGCTTCAGCGCCTCGTCGCTGCCGCCGTCGGCGAACGCGATGCGCAGGATGCCGGCCGACTCGTCGCCCGATGGGGTGCCGCGCACCGTCGCCGGACGCCCGCCGCGAGTCTCGGCCCAGTGGCGGATGATCTGGTGATTGGTGGTGGTGTGGCTTTCCGCGGTCATGATCTGTCCTCCTTGACGCCATAATCCGATTATATAAAGAGTGCGGTACGCGACGACGGGAATTCGCGTGAGGAAGTTCACGCGTTTGCTGTTTTGCCGGCGGCAGCATCTTCTTCATCTACCGTGTTAAACTCGTGGCTTCACGCAAAAAGCAGGGACGCTTGATGAATGCCGCAACCGGCGCAATGCGCGCCGCCGTGCTGGCCGAACCCCGCCGTTTCAAAATCGCAGAAGTTCAACGCCCCGTACCCGGACCGGGCGAGGTACGCATT
Organism: Gammaproteobacteria bacterium; assembly: GCA_035700455.1. GTDB lineage: Bacteria > Pseudomonadota > Gammaproteobacteria > Natronospirales > DASSBR01 > DASSBR01. The sequence continues at coordinate 2,452 of DASSOO010000218.1, read as the reverse complement.
CGCCTCGAAGGCTGCGGCGTCTGTGCGTCAAATTTGCCGGCCTTCGAGGGTCGCGACTGGTTCAATTACCCGCTGCCGCCCGGCGATCTCGGCCACGAAGGCTGGGGCGTGGTCGATGCCTGCGGCCCCGGTGCCGATCGCGTCGAGCCGGGCACGCGCGTCGCGGCTTTAAGCTTTCGTGCCTATGCCGAATACGATGTCGCGCGCGCCGATGCCATCGCGACGCTGCCGGAAAAGCTCGATGGCGTACCTTTTCCGGGCGAGGCAATCGGCTGCGCGATGAATATCTTCCGTCGCGCGCAAATCAATGGCGGCCAGACAGTCGCGATCATCGGCGCCGGGTTTCTCGGCGCGCTGCTGACGCGGCTGGCCGCACAGACCGGCGCAAAGGTCATCGCAATTTCACGTGCACCGTTTTCGCTCGCGCAGGCACGTGCAATGGGTGCCATCGAGACGCTCACGCTCGACGATCACTACCGCATCATCGCGGAAGTCGAGCGCCTCACCGGCGGGCGCTGGTGCGAGCGCGTCATCGAAGCCACCGGCAAACAGTGGCCGCTCGATCTCGCCGGCGAGCTGACCGCCTTCGGCGGCCGGCTGGTCATCGCGGGCTATCACCAGGATGGGCCGCGCAGCGTCAACATGCAGCTCTGGAACTGGCGCGGCATCGACGTCATCAATGCGCATGAGCGCGATCCGGCAGTGGCCGCTGCCGGCTTGCGCGCGGCCGTCACCGCCGCGGCCGATGGCACGCTCGACGCGCAGCCGCTGATCACGCATCGCTTTCCGCTGGCGTCGATCGACGCCGCCCTCAAAGCGGCGCGCGATCGGCCCGACGGCTTTACCAAAGCCGTCGTGCTGATGGACGGCGGCGATGGACGTTGAAATGCGCCCGCGACTCGGCTTCCTCGGACTCGGCTGGATCGGCCGTCATCGCATGCAATGCCTTGCTGCAAGCGACTCGGTTGAAATTGCCGCGCTCGCCGACACCGCGCCTGACTGTCTTGCGGAAGCGCGCAAGCTCGCGCCAGACGCACAGGCTTGCACCGATTACGACGCGCTGCTCGACCTCGACCTTGACGGCATTGTCATCGCGACACCCAGCGCGCTCCATGCCGACCAGTCGCAGGCGGCGCTGAAACGCGATCGCGCCGTGTTCTGCCAAAAACCGCTCGGACGCTCCGGTACCGAGACCGCGCGCGTCGTCGCCTGCGCACAGGCGCGCGACCGCCTGCTGGGCGTCGACTTTTCGTACCGCTATCTGAAAGGCGTTGCCTCCATCCGCGAGCGCATTGCCAACGGCGACCTTGGCGAAATCTATGCCGCCACGCTGACTTTTCACAACGCCTACGGCCCCGACAAACCATGGTTTTATCGGCGCGCTTCCGCCGGCGGCGGCTGCGTCACCGACCTCGGCATTCACTTGATCGATCTCGCGCTGTGGCTGCTCGGCGACCGCGTCGAACAAGTATCGAGCCGTTGCTATGCAGGCGGGCAACTACTCGCACCGGATACGGACAAGGTCGAGGACTACGCGTCAATCCGGTTGACGCTGGGGCGCGGCACCTGCGTCGATATCGCCTGCTCCTGGCGCCTGCCGCTCGGACGCGACTGCGACATCCAGTTAGCCTTCTATGGAACGCGCGCCGGCATGGCGCTGAAGAATGTCAACGGCTCGTTCTACGATTTTCGCACCGAGCTGTATCGCGGCACTGCGACTGAAGTGCTGCACGAACCCGTCGACGAGAATGGCTGGGGCGGCCGCGCTGTGATCGCCTGGGCTCACAAACTCGGAGAGTGCCGGCGCTTTGATGAAGCGATTGCACCGGTTGTAACGGTCGCCGAAATCATTGATCAGATTTACGGCAACGGCGAAGGCGCTTACAGATGACACAAAACTCTGGCTAGCCAGGCAGACCCCCTTAATATGCCGTAACCTAAGTAGCCACCGACCCCGTAGCCACACCCCCGCCAAGGAGGCATGTTAACCTGCTCTACCGTCAGCCGTCATCATGCAAAATCCGATGGTAGACCCCATTTCATGCCGGGATCGAGTAACTTAACCATGTGTCCACGAAAGTGGGACAAGCTCAAACTGACCCCGTTTCAGTGTCAAGCGAATACTGTCACTGTCATAGTAGCCGAGCAGTCATGACTACGAGAGTCACGAACATGGCTGTGTAAAGCCAAAATAGCATCCGAAACTGACTGATCGATTGTCACAGCTTTAGAGAAGAAACCTCAGAAGTCCCTTTTGCGCCGAGTACACACTTCAGGAAAGACAATATGTCCGTCGTGTTTGACCAGTGGGCGTCAGGCCCGAGAAGTTGTGGCTGCTCCCTTTATATCATCCTGAAGATATGTATGCCGTACAGGAACCCAAACGCGGCGATAGCAGAAGTCGTAGCGAACACCATCCACCAATATAAAAAGTCATTATTCATATCATTTA
>DASSOO010000217.1:0-7397 GCA_035700455.1 Gammaproteobacteria bacterium | reverse complement strand
GTTGTTCGGGTTGAACACGAAGTTGCGCGTCAGCGTTACCGTCTGCGGCGCAAGCAGCGTGACGCCGTTTTGCGTCAGCGAAAACCGTACCGTATAGGCAAGTTCGTATTCCTGCGGCCGGTCGCGGCTGTCGACGGACAGCACGCGCCGGCTGCCGGTATCCTGCAGGATGTGCAGCTCTGCCGCCGCCTGCGTACCGCTCGGCACGACCTTGACGTTCGCGCCGGACAGCGAACGCGTGAGTTCGCGCACCAGCGGACTGTAGGGATTGCTCGCGAGGATCGCCGTCTGGTGCATTTGCGGCGGCAGGCTGCTCGGCTGCTGCAGACGGTAGCCGCACGCCGCCAGCACGACCGTCGCGACCGCCAGTATTGCCGAGGTGCGCATCACACCACCACGTTGACGAGCTTGCCGGGCACGACAATCACCTTGCGCACCGGTTTGCCGCCGACGAAACGCTGCACATTCTCTTCCGCAAGTGCCGCAGCTTCGACCTCGCCGCGCCCCGCGGATGCGGCAACCGCAATGCGCCCGCGCAACTTGCCGTTGACCTGCACGACGATTTCAAGCTCGTCGCGCTTGAGTGCGGCCGCATCGGCATCGGGCCAGGGTACGTCGATCACCGCGTCCGCATGCCCCAGCGCCTGCCATAGCCTGTGACAGACGTGCGGCACGATCGGTGCAAGCATTAACACTGCCGCATCCAGTGCCTCGGCGACGACGGCGTGATCCTGCTCGCTCTTCGGCTCGAAACGGCCCACCGCGTTCAGCAATTCCATGATCGCGGCGATAGCGGTCTTGAACGTGTAGCGCCGGCCGATGTCGTCACCGACCTTGGCGATCGTCGCATGCGTCTGGCGGCGCAGTTCACGCGCGGCGGTACCGAGCTTGTCCGGCAAAAGCGCCGCAGTCTGGCCCTGCGCAACGTGTTCGGCGACCATGCGATACAGGCGCTTCAGAAACCGTGCCGCACCTTCGACGCCTGCCTCCGACCATTCGAGCGTCTGTTCGGGCGGCGCGGCGAACATCGTGAACAGGCGCACGGTGTCGGCGCCATAGCGATCGATCAGCGTCTGCGGATCGACGCCGTTGTTCTTCGACTTCGACATCGCCCCGAGGCCGCCGGATTCAACCGGCTCACCGTCGGCGATCAGCACCGCCTGCCCATCGCGGACATCGACTTCGGCCGGGTTGTAATAGGTAATCCGGCCGGAGTCGCTCCGGCGGAAATAGATCTGGTTGAGCACCATGCCCTGCGTCAGCAGGTTGGTGAACGGCTCGTCGATTGTGAGCAGGCCGAGATCGCGCATTACGCGCGTCCAGAAGCGCGAGTACAGCAGGTGCAGAATCGCGTGCTCGATTCCGCCGATGTACTGGTCGACCGGCAGCCAGTAATGCGCGCGCGCATCGACCATCGAATCGGCATCGGGGCTCGTGTAGCGCATGTAGTACCACGACGAGTCGACGAAGGTGTCCATCGTGTCGGTTTCGCGGCGCGCGGCGCCGCCACAGCGCGGACATTCGCAGTGCATAAATTCGTCGGACTTTGCCAGCGGATTGCCGCTGCCGTCGGAGACGAGATCTTCCGGCAGTACAACCGGCAGCTCGTCTTCCGGCACCGGCACCTCGCCGCAGCGCTCGCAGTGAATGATCGGGATCGGGCAGCCCCAGTAGCGCTGGCGCGAAATGCCCCAGTCGCGCAGGCGATACTGCACCCGTTTCTCACCGCAGCCCGCTGCCGCGAGATCGGCGGCGATCGCATCGGTCGCCTGTTGATAATTCAGGCCGTCGTACTTGCCGGAGTTGACGGTCACCACGCCGTACTTGTCGCTGTACCACGGCTGCCAGTTGTCGGCATCGTAGGCCGCGTCGCCGGCAGCGACGACCTGTTTGATCGGCAGGCCATATTTGTGCGCGAACAGGAAATCGCGCTCATCATGACCGGGCACGCCCATCACCGCGCCTTCGCCGTAGCCCATCAGCACGTAATTGCCGATCCAGACTTCGACCGGCTCGCCCGTGAGTGGGTGCGCGACATGAAATCCGGTCGGCACACCTTCCTTTTCCTGCGTCGCAAGCTCCGCTTCGGTCGCGCCGCCGGTGCGGCATTTTTCGACGAACGCGGCGATGTCCGCGCGGCCTTCCGCGAGCCGCTGCGCCAATGGATGCTCGGCGGCAATCGCAACAAAGGTCACACCCATCAAGGTGTCGGCACGCGTCGTGAACACCCACAGCTTGTCGTCATGGTTATCGAGCGCGTAGGGAAAGGCGATACGTACGCCTTCGCTCTTGCCGATCCAGTTCGCCTGCATCGTCTTGACGCGTTCCGGCCAACCGGGAAGGTCGTCGAGCGCGGCAAGCAGCTCGTCGGCGTACGCGGTGATGCGCATGTAGTACATCGGGATTGCGCGCTTTTCGACCGGTGCGCCAGTGCGCCAGCCGCGCCCGTCGATAACCTGCTCGTTGGCGAGCACGGTCTGGTCGACCGGATCCCAGTTGACCGTGCCGGTCTTCTGGTAGACCAGCCCCTTTTCCAGCATCTTCAGGAACAGCCACTGGTTCCAGCGGTAATAATCCGGATCGCAGGTCGCGACCTCGCGGCTCCAGTCGATACCGAAACCCAGCGCCTTCAACTGTTTGCGCATGTAGTCGATGTTGTCGCGCGTCCAGCGCCCCGGCGGCACGCCGTTGGCGATCGCGGCGTTTTCGGCCGGCAAACCGAACGCATCCCAGCCCATCGGCTGCAGAACGTTTCTGCCGCGCATGCGCTGGTAGCGCGAAATCACGTCGCCGATGGTGTAGTTGCGCACGTGACCCATGTGCAGCTTGCCGCTCGGATAGGGCAGCATGCACAGGCAGTAGTACTTCTCGCCGCCGGCGTCCTCACGCGCCGCAAACGCGCGCGCCCCGGCCCACGCGGCCTGCGCCTCGGGTTCGATTTCCTCGGGTTTATAAATCGGGTCCATCAGTCTGCTGCGATCAAACGGATCGGGAAGTGTAGCGTCTGCATGTCAATAGCGGCAATGGTCGGGAGGTAATGGGTAATAGGTTATGGGTTACGGGAAAGAAAAAAGAAGGCGCTGCACCCGCTCTCTCCCATGACCTATCGCCTATGACCCATGACCTTGTCTTTCGTACATCAACGCCGCGAACAGCGCCGTGAGAATGACATAGTAATCAATCACCAGCGAGTGATTGAAAATCGTCTCGGTGAGTCCGAACACGGCAAACGCGCACATTGTCATTAAGCCGGCATATGCGGGCCGGCGCACGGCCGGGTCCGCATGGCGGATGCGGCGCGCGAACAGCCACGCCGGAAAACCGAGGAACAACAGGATCTCGATGAAACCGATCACGCCGCGGTTCGCCAGTTCGTTCAGGTACTGGTTATGCGGGTGGTCGTAAACCGCCGCGACCGGCGCGGCGACGCCGGCATCGACCAGCGCCTGGGCGCTCTCGCGATAGGCGCCGGTCCCGACGCCGAACGGCCAGTGTGCGCGGAAGATGTCCCAGGCGGCGCCCCACATCGCAAGCCGGGCACCGACCGAGGTGCCGGTATAGAAATAGCGATAGGCGCCGGGATTGAGTTCCAGCGGGGCAACGAACAGTTCACCGCCGGGCGGTACGCCGAGGCCCAAAATGACATAGTCGCGATATCGCGACGCCGGGCCCCTGAGCAGAATCTTCCGATAGCTCTGCGTATGCAGGCGATACTCCGCGCTGCCCACGATGCGTACCCGGCCGTCGCCGCGCGCAATGACGCCGGCAAATCCGGGCAGATCGGCGTGCGTTACGATCCGCGAAATACCGACCCAGGTCCAGTCGTGGCTGCCAGGGTTGGTGACATGCAGCACCGTACCGCCCCGACATGCGGCGGCAAAACCGGCCGCTTGTAACGAAGCGGTATCGTCGACAGCTTCGATCCGCGCGGCATGGTGATCAGAAACAACGGCAAGCGCCGCTAACCCGTGCGCAATGACGGGCGAGCTGATGCAGGTGCTTTTCGGTACGGCCGCGACATTGTCGCGGTATTGCGTGTAGGCGTGCCAACCGGCAATCGCTTCGTCGATCCGCGCCTGCACACCGGTCGCGGGCACGGCAATGACTGCCGCCGCAATCGCCACCGCAGCGGCAAACGCACCGAAGCGCCAACGGTGCGAAAGCCCGCGCGTCACCGCCGCAATCAGCAGTGCGGCCAGCAGCGGAATCGCCAGCCAGCCACCGCGCGTGCCCGACAGGACGCTCGCGACAAGCCCGCCGGCAAGCCCGATAATGCCGGCGCCGCGCAGCCACCATCGAACCGGACCCGCAACTTGCGGCACCATGACCGCGGCGAGGAATCCGGTCAGCAACGCAAGGTCGCCGAATGTGATCGCGAGGCTGTCGCCGGCAGCGCGCTCGACGCCGCCGCTGGTGACGTATTGCACAAGTGCGGAGCCCGCGGCGACAACGGCGCCGACCACCAGCGCCGACCAGACCAGCCAGCGCGGCGGCGTATAGCGTCGAAGTGCGACATAGGCAGGTATCAGCAGCAGCAAGCGCAGATAGCGACCGAGGACCCGAAAGCCGAGGTTCGTTTCCGTCCCGCAGAGATACGCCGCAAGCGCGACGCCGAAGTAAATCGCACCAATCGCGACCAGCCACTTCTCCGCCGGCGCGAGCGAACGGCCGAAACCGTAGCGCAGGCCCGCGTACATGCCCACGATGGCCAGCACAAGCAACGCGACGCTGTCGACGCGATCGACGACCAGCGCCGTCGCTACAGCCGTCACTACCGCGAGCGCGACCAATGTGCGGGCGATTTTGCCCTCCCACCCGTTTTGCATTAGAGCGGCCGCGCTGCGTCCTTCTGCTTCTGTCGGTTCTGGTAAGCCGCGGCTATGATGGCGCCTAACAACATCGCTGACAAGGCGAACACCAGCGGCAGGTTGCCGGCTGTCACGTACGGCGTCGTGCCGGCATACGGCGTCACCTCGGACTTCAGCACGCCGGCCCGGTCGATCGGCAGGCGCTTGCGCACCTTGCCATGCGGACCGATCACGGCGGTGATGCCGGTGTTGGTCGCGCGCAGCGCAAAGCGGCCGGTTTCGAGAGCACGCATGCGCGAAATCTCCAGATGCTGCGGCAACGCTATCGAATTGCCGAACCATGCATCATCGCTGAGATTGATCAGGAAATTGGCTGCCGGCAGCATGCGAATAATCTGCGCGCCGAATAAGTCCTCGTAACAGATCGATACCGCCGCCTTGTATTTGCCGAGGTTGAGCGGCGGCTGATTCGCGCCGCCGGCGGCAAAGCTCGAATATGGCAGATCCATGTACTTGAGCCAGCGCCGCACCCAATCCGGTACCGGAAAATATTCGCCAAACGGCACCAGGTGATGCTTGTAGTAAAACTGCGGCTTGCCCGGACCGAGCAGTACGATCGCGTTGTAATAGGCATTGCGGCCACCCGCAGCCGCCGGTATGCCGAGCATCAGCTTACCGCCATGAGCGACAACCTGATCGGCGATCGGATACAGATAATCGGCCGCGACGTAGCGGAATAAATCCGGCACCGCGGTTTCCGGCCAGATGACGAGATCGCTACCGAGCTGCGTCGCCGTCAGGGCGCGGTAGCGGGAAAGCGTCCTGAAGAATTGCGCTTCGTTCCATTTGAGCGTCTGCGGTATATTGCCCTGCACCAGGCTCACCTTGATCGGCGCGCCCGCGGGGTGCGTCCAGTTAACGACGGAGAGCCAGCCGCCAAACGTCCACAGCAGGATCAGCGCAGCCAGCGCCAGTACCCGCCGCCGGCGTCGTTCAACGGGAACAGCGTCGTCCAGCGCCCTTGCCGGCGCAAGAATCAACACGAGCAGTCCGGCGGTTACGGCCACCGTCCAACCGATTGCAAATACGCCGGCGAGCGGCCCGTAACCGGCGAGCGGCGAGTCGATCTGGCTGTAGCCGGCCGCGAGCCATGGAAACCCGCTTGCGATCCAGCTCCGCACCCATTCGAGCAGCGCCCACAAGGCCGGCAGCGCGACTGCGTAGCGCCGCCAGCCGCGTGCCGGCGCGATGTAGGCCGCAGCCCACAGCACCGCCGCGGAAAACACGCCCATCACCGCAACGAGCACGGCGAGCATCAGCACCGCGAGCCAGATCGGGGCATCGCCGATCAGGTGCACGCTGATGTAAATCCAGTAGACGCCGAACGCGAACTCGCCGACGCCATAGAGCCAGCCGAGCAGAAACGCGCGCCGCGGCCGTGTATCCTCGGCGAGCCAGAACAGCGCCGCCAGCGTCAGCGGCATGAATGGAAAGATACCGAACGGCGAGAATGCGAAAACCGCGACGACGCCGAGAGCAAGCGCGGCAGCAGGGGCAAGACGCCGGACCGGGAGGCTCATTTAACGGTCATCGATGCTTGTCTGATAATTCTGCGAACGAAAAAACGCACGCCGCGCCCGTCCGGCGACGCGCACGCGGGGCGCTCACTCGGCGGCGCCGGCGAAGCTGACCTGCAGCAGGTGCACGCGGCGGCTGTCAGCGCGCAGCACCTTGAACCGACAGGGGCCGAGCGTGATCTGCTCGCCGCGTTTCGGCATGTGCGCGAAGTGGTGCACGATCAGCCCGCCGATCGTATCGACTTCCTCGTCGCTGAAGTCGGTATGGAAGTACTCATTAAAATCTTCAACCGGCGTCAGCGCCTTGACCGTGAACTCGCGGTCGCCGTGCGGCACGATGGCAACCTCATCGTCGACATCGTGTTCGTCGTCGATTTCGCCGACGATTTGCTCGAGCACGTCCTCAATGGTCACCAGGCCGGCGACGCCGCCATACTCATCGACAACGACCGCCATATGATTGCGGCTGGCGCGGAAGTCCTTCAGCAGCATATTGAGTCGCTTGCTCTCCGGAATGAACGGCACCGGACGCAGGTACTCGTTGACGCTGAATGCCGTGCCTGTCTCCGTGCAATGCCGCAGCAGATCCTTCGCCAACACTATGCCGACGACCTCGTCGCGGCTGTCCCCGATCACCGGAAACCGCGAATGGCCCGACTCGATGATGACTGGCAGCACTTCGTCGAGTCCCGCGTCTTTTTCGATGACCACCATCTGCGCGCGCGGCACCATCACGTCGCGCACCTGCATGTCGGCCACCTGCAACACACCTTCGAGCATCGCCAGCGCGTCAGCGTCGAACAGGCCGCGTTCCTGGGCATCGTGCAGCAGCTCGATCAGATCTTCGCGATCGCGGGGGTCGCCGGCCAGGGCCTGGCCCAGGCGTTCAAACCAGGACCGACTCTGCGCCGGCTGCGTACTAGGGTCGTCGTCTGACATTAAAACGGGCAACGCCTCGGGTGAAAACGGGGAGTTATTCTACTAGAAAAGGGCGGGGGCTCGGGACTGGGGA
>DASSOO010000216.1:0-3239 GCA_035700455.1 Gammaproteobacteria bacterium | reverse complement strand
AGCTTATCGGCGCTCGGCGCGCCGCCCCAGAAAGCTTCACGCACCGGCCGGCGCGGCGCTGCGTGATGTCCGAAGGCCAGTGCCGGGAGTGGCAGGATCGCGCACAGGGCCAAGGTTATGTACGTCCGGTTGATGACCGGCTTTCGTGAAAACATCACGCGTCTCCGCTCGTTTGGATCAAATCTGATTCAGCAACCGCAGTGTCACGTCCGGATGACCGGTCCAGTTGTCGGCAAAGCGAACGAAGTCATCGGCCGGAAGCGGGCGGCAAAAAAGATAACCCTGCACCAGCCGGCAGCCGTGACGCCGCAGAAATGCCGCCTGATGAGGCGCCTCGACACCCTCCGCAATGACTTCGAGTTCAAGCTGCGAAGCTAGATCCAGAATCGACTTGATCAACGCGGTCCGAATCTGGTCGCGGCCTATCGCGCCGACGTAGGTCTGATCGATCTTGAGGCTGTCGAGCGGGAACTGCTGCAGGTAACTCAGCGAAGCATAGCCGGTACCGAAATCGTCCACCGCGATGCGCACGCCGATTCCGCGCAGACGACGCAGGTTGTCGAGCACCGTTCGGTTCACCATGACGACGCGGGTCTCGGTGATTTCAATGTCCAGACGCTGCGGTGAAAGGCCGGTCGCGTGGAGCGCGGCGCGCACGGTAGCGACGAGATCCGCACCGCCATGGGCGGCCAGATCGACCCCGGAAATATTGACTGCGACGCGCGGCGCCCGCGCGCCGTCCCTGCCCCGCCATTGTGCCGCTTTGCGACAGGCGCTGCGCAGCATCCACTCGTCGAGCGCAACGACCAGCCCGCTTTGCTCGGCCACCGGCACGAACTCGTCCGGCAGCCGCACGCCGAGAATCGGGTCGTGCCAGCGCAGCAGCGCCTCGGCGGATTCGATCGCGCCCGTGTCGGTGTTGATGATCGGCTGGAAGTAAGGTTGCAGCTCATCGCCGTCGATTGCGCGTGCAAGACGCGAATCGAGCGCCAACGCCTGCAGCGCGGCCACGTTCGCGTCCACATTGAAAAAATGCGCGCTTTCGGTACGCAATTCCGCCGCCTGGTCGGCCGCCGCCTGCGCACGCTCGAGCAGGGCGCCGGCGCTTGCGCCGTCGTTGGGGTACAGGCTGACGCCAAGCCAAAACATCGGGTGGATGACGCGGGCACCTGCAGCAATCGGCGCTCGCAGCAGTTTGTTGAGACGATTGACTTGCGCGAGGACATTGGAGATCGGCGCTTCGTTTTCAAACAGCACGGCGAATTCATGGCTTTCGATCCGCGCGACGGTCGTGACGCCGTCGCACTCCGAAAATTTTTTCAGCCGCGTCACGATTTCATCCAACACCGGATCGGTATTTTTGTTGGCCAAAGCATCCGCCAGGTGTCGAATGTACCCAAGGCGCAGCGCGCACAGCGCGAGACTGCGGCCGGCCGTCGCGGATTTGAGCGACTGGCCGAGCTTGTCGATCAGGTGCCGTCGATTCGGCAGTCCCGACGCCTGATCGAAGTACACCAGTTCGCGAATTTTATCGGCGGCTTCGCGATACCGGGTAACGTCCTGCAACGCGAACACGGTCAGCGAACCGGCGCCCGGCGCGGTCCGCATCGCGTTGGCGGCAACATCGAGAATCCGCCGTTGGCCCACGCTATCCCTCAACTCTGCTTCGGCATGCGCAACATCGGTCGTGGCGGCAGCGGCGAGCAGTGCGTCGATATCCACCGACGGCAGCAACTGCCTCACAGTGGCGCCAAGCAATTCGCTGCGCTCGCGCCCCAGCAGCAATGCCGCGCGATCGTTTGCGAGCGCGACCGCGCCGAGATCGTCCACCACCAGCACGCCGTCCGACAATGTCTTCAATACCTGTTCGGCGGCGGCACGCGACATGACATTGATGACGCCATACTGCCAGGCGGCATAGCCGACGGTTACAACGGTGAAAGTAACCATCAGGTAACCGAACGGGTAAACCGGCACGCCCCAGCACGGCAGGAAGTCGACAGTTGCCGTGAACGAAACACAAAAACCGAACAGCAGGAACCTTGCACGGTGATGGCGGCGGCTGCCGCGCGGCGACGCACGCCACGTCAGCAGACAGTTCACGAACAGGAAAATCAGAATCGCACCCAAAAATGCCGCGAGCAGGGTGCCGCCCAAACGAAAATGCGCGTAGTAGCCCCAAGAATAGCGATATGGCGGCCCAAGGAAATCGTCGGTAATGAACAGCGACGCCAGCAGCGCCGCCGCACCGGTCCATATCGGCAGCGACAGCCGGTTGCTCCAGCCCGTCAATCCAAGCAGGCGCCGCAGCAGTTCGTAAAGGCTGGGACCGATAAAGATGATGCCGATCTGCGCGATCGCGATCCATTGCTGGGCAATTTCGGGCGCAGTGGCAACATAGCCGCCGGCATAGCCGCTAAGCCAGGTCGCAACGGCAACGGCAACAGCCACCGCCCAGGTGCCTGCCGACGAATCGGGGTCGCGCCAGCGCAGCAGCAGGCCCCACATCAGCGTCACCACCGCCACCAGCAGGTTGGGCAACGCAAAGACGTTGACGTGATAGGCCGCCATCATCGCGCGGGCGAGCTCAAGCGCTGTCCACGCCGGTCCTCCATCCCCGTCATTGCCGGTTCCTTGTTTTGCCGACTTTTCCGCAGTCTAAACGGTTTGGCGGGCGAAATTAAGCGCTGACAGCGCGCAGCGGAACCGGCTCGGCCGCCGACACGGATAGCTCGCGGAAGCCAGCAATTCCTTCAACCAACCGGGACAATGGTCCGGCACTGCGGAAACGCGCTGCAGCTCCAATATTCCTGCCCCGCCCTGGCGCCGGCCGTCGCCCGGCGCCGAACCATCGGCGCAGCGCATTTCGGGCAGGGTGGCGCGCCCGGTTTGGAAGGGATATACGGAGTCTTGCGCGCACCATCGGCTACCGGCTCCGCCATTGTATCTGTCAACGTGGGTTCCGCACGGTGCCCGACTGCCATCAAGACGCGGGATCTCAGTTCGGGCACCGAATACGCCGCCGCGGCCTTTATGCGAACCAGGGGAAGTGACACCGACTGGCATAACTCGTCCAGAAACTCGTCTCGCCTCTTGCGTTTGCGGCGCCGGTGCGATTTATCATCCAGTTCAATCGTGCACGCGACCGACAGGTCGCGCTTGTCACACAGCACGAAATCGAAATGCTTCGCCTGAATCTTGTTTAACGCGCTCGTGCGGCGACTGTTGTCGAGCCCGCT
>DASSOO010000215.1:0-3658 GCA_035700455.1 Gammaproteobacteria bacterium | reverse complement strand
GGGTGCTCATCTGGTTTGTGTTGCTGGGCGTGTACGGGGTATGGGTGAATTGGCGGCGTGTTGCACCGCCGGTCGGCGGCGAGTTTTCGATCGTAAAAGGCGAGGGGTAAGTGGTTAGTGGTAAGGGTGGCCCGAGCTCTTGCCCATTACCCGTTACCTCCTCCAATTAAGTCTCCCAAAACACGCCGGTAGATTTTCGCCAGCAAGCGCAACTCGTCAACGCCGACATTCTCGTCGACCTTGTGGATCGATGCGTTTACCGGGCCGAGTTCAACGACCTCGGTGCCGGTCGGTGCGATAAAGCGGCCATCGGATGTGCCGCCGCCGGTCGACAGTTGCGGCGCATAACCGGTTTCAGCAGACACGGCACGCGCAACTGCTTCCGTCAGTTTGCCGGGCGGTGTCAGGAAAGGGCGCCCGGCGTCGCGCCAGTCGATCGCGTAGTCCAACCCATGCCGCTCGACCAGTTCCGTGACACGAGCCTGCAAGTCTTGCGGCGTCGATTCGGCGCTGTAGCGAAAATTGAACAGCCATTCGGCGCTGCCGGGAATGACGTTGTCGGCGCCGGTGCCGGCATGCACGTTGGAAATCTGCAGGCTGGTCGGCGGGAAGTGCGCGCCGCCGTCATCCCATTGCTCCTCGATCAACTCGGCCAGCACCGGGAGTGCCGCATGGATCGGGTTGTGCGCGAGTTCCGGATATGCCACGTGGCCTTGCACGCCGCGCACAGTCAGCCGGCCGTGCAGCGAGCCGCGCCGGCCGTGGCGGATCAGGTCGCCCACGCGTTCGCGGCTCGATGCCTCGCCGATCACGCAGTAGTCGATCTTCACGCCGCGTGCGCGCAATGTCTCCATTACCCGTTTCGTGCCGTCGACGGCCGTGCCTTCCTCGTCGCTGGTGATCAGGAACGCCAGCGAACCGCGGCGCCGTTTGTCGCGGGCAAATTCTTCGGCCGCGGTAACCATTGCCGCGAGTCCGCCTTTCATGTCGGCCGCGCCGCGACCATAAAGGCGGCCATCGCGCAGCGTCGGCGTAAATGGGGGGCTTTTCCAGGAGCTTTCCGGTCCCGGCGGCACGACGTCGGTGTGGCCTGCGAAGGCAACGAGCGGCGCCTCATCGCCCAGCCGTGCCCACAGGTTCGAAACCGCGCCGTACGGTAACCGTTCGATGGCGAAACCGGCTTCGGCGAGGCGTTCTGCAATCAGCGCCTGGCACCCGGCATCTTCCGGCGTGACCGAGGGGCGCGCGATCAGCGCCTGGGCAAGTTCCAGCGGATCGCGCACTTCAGACCTGCGTCGCTTCGCGCAGCAATTCGTTGAGCCCGATTTTCGCGCGGGTTTTGGCGTCGACACGCTTGACGATCACCGCGGCATAGAGGCTGTAACTTCCGTCAGCCGCGGGGAGGGTCCCCGGCACGACGACCGCGCCGGCCGGGATGCGCCCGTAGCTGATCGCGCCGGTTTCGCGGTCGTAAATGCGCGTGCTCTGGCCGACGTAGACGCCCATCGACAGAACCGCGCCGCGCTCGACGACGACGCCTTCGACGACTTCGGAGCGCGCGCCGATGAAGCAGTCGTCTTCGATGATCGTCGGCGTCGCCTGCAGCGGTTCGAGCACGCCGCCAATGCCTACGCCACCCGAGATATGCACATTTGAGCCGATCTGCGCGCACGAGCCGACTGTCGCCCAAGTGTCGATCATAGTGCCCGCGCCGATGCGCGCGCCGATATTGATATAGCAGGGCATCAACACGGCACCCGGCTCAATAAACGCGCCGCGGCGTACCGTCGCCGGCGGCACGACGCGCACACCATCCTGCGCAAATGCGGCGCCATCGTAACCGCTGTATTTCAGCGGCACCTTGTCGAAGAAGCGCGCGTCGCCCTGCTGCATCAGGCTGTTCGGTGCAATTCGGAACGACAGCAGCACCGCCTTCTTGATCCACTCGTGCGTGACCCAGCCGTCGCTGACCGGTTCGGCGACGCGAAGCGTACCCTCGTCGAGCTTGTCAATAATTTCATTCACCGCCGCACGTACCGGTGCCGGGCAGTCGCCCGGCCGAAAGCCGGCACGCTCCTCGTAAGCGGCGTCGATGATGGCCTGAAGCTTGCGTTCGGGCATAAAAATCTCGCAGAACCTGACCGATCAGGCGCGATATGGTACCGCATGTCCGAAGGCGCGTTGTCGAATCCTCACAGCAAGCCTAAGCTATTCCCAAATACTGCGCAGTCTTGGCTGGATCGCGGGATAACCCTCGGATTCCAGGGTTCCGTTAAGACCATTCAAGGCGGCGCTTAATAAGATCGCTGGGGAGTTTTATGGTGGGAACGCGCTTTGTAGCTGGCGCCGTCTGCGCACTGGCAGCGCTCACCTGCGGTACGTCGCCGGCTACCACCGTGCTCGCCGGTCGTCCGCCGATCACGCGATTCGCGCCCGATATCGGTACTTATCCACAGAATTTCGCCGTCGCCGAAGACCGCGATTCGATCGTCTACATCGGTAACGCCAGCGGCGTGCTTGCTTTTGACGGTACGCGCTGGCAATTGATCGGGCTGCCCGGCGGCGGTCGCGTGCGCGCGCTCGCCTACGATGGCGACAGGCGGGTCTATGCCGGCGGGCTGAATGCGTTCGGCTACATCGAGCGCAATGCCGCCGGGCGCGGCGTCTTCCATGACCTGACGCCGCTGTTCAAGAAAGATCTCCACGGCCAGCGTTTCGGCGACATCTGGGACGTCGTCATCGGCAAGCACGGTGTCTTGTTCGCCGGGCTTCGCGACCTGTTCCTCTACGATCCGGCGACCGGTCGCACGCACTACTGGCACACGCGCGTGCGTCTCGGTGCGGTGACCGGCGCCGGTAACAAGCTGCTGGTGCAGTTCCGCGGCGTCGGTCTCGAATACCTCGACGGCAGCCGCTGGCGGCTGATTCCCGGCGGTGCCGCGATTCAATGGCCGGTGTACCGGATGCTGTCGTTGCCGGACGGCGGGCTGTTGCTGCTCGCCGGTGACGGGCGCTGGCGCAGCTATCGTGATGGCCGGGTCGAAGCGTTCTCCGTGCCGCCGGGCTTTCCGGCGTCCAGCCACTTCACCGGCGGGTGCGTCCTTGGCGATGGCACGCTGGCATTGATTACCGATGCGGGCGACATCTATTTTCTCGCACCCGGCGGACGCCGCGCGAGCCACGTCAGCATCAGCAGCGGGTACTTGTCGGGAGTTATCCGCGCCAACGGCGGCGGCTTGTTGACGGTGGACGACCACGGGCTGTATCACATCGAGTGGCCGGCACCGTGGACGCGTATCGGCAGTAGCGCGGGCCTTACCGGCTCTATCCACGACCTGGTGCATTGGGGAAAGCAATGGCTGGCATTGACGACGGCCGGCGTGTTCCGCGCCGTGAGCAATTCCGCCGACGGCATCACCAGCTTCACGCCGACCGGCTGGACGTCGATAGAGGCCATCGACCTGCTGCCGGTTGACGGGAATTCGGCGCTGCTTGCAACGCCTTATGCGCTCGATGAAGTTCATGCCGGTCGTGTCGCACCGATCGCTTCGCTTTATCCGCTGCTGCTGGTGCGCTCGGCCGTGAACCCGGACATCGTTTACGTCGGTACGGAAGGCGGTATTGCGATTGTAGCGCGCGATGGAGACCGGTGGCACTT
>DASSOO010000214.1:0-5521 GCA_035700455.1 Gammaproteobacteria bacterium | reverse complement strand
GCAATAACATGAAGAGTCTGACGCTTGCGGCCGCGATGGCATGCGCCGCCCTGACGATAGCGAGCCCCTTGCCGGCGCGCGCATCCGTACCCGCGGCAGCGGTCGGCGGCTCAATGCCGAGCCTTGCACCGATGATCAAGGAGGCGACCAAGAGCGTCGTCAACATCTCGAGCCAGGGTCACGTGCGGGTGCAGCAGAACCCGTTTCTGAGCGATCCGTTTTTCCGCCAGTTTTTCGGCGGCCGCCTGCCGTCGCAGGTGCAGCAGTTCGAAAGCCTGGGCTCGGGCGTCATCATCAACGCCGACAAGGGCTACATCCTCACGAATAACCACGTCATCGCGCATGCCGACAAGATCACGGTGACGCTGAACGACGGCCGCTCGTTCGATGCCAAGGTCGTGGGCAAGGACCCGCAGACCGATATCGCGGTAGTGCAGATCAAGGCCGATAACCTGACTCAGATCAAGCTCGGCGACTCGACGCGGCTCCAGGTCGGCGACTTCGTCGTCGCCATCGGCAACCCGTTTGCGCTGTCGCATACGGCCACCTTCGGCATCGTCAGCGGCCTCGGCCGTTCGCTGCCGAGCGGCGGCGGCGGACCGGACGAAGAAACCGCGGCGCTGCAGAACTACATCCAGACCGACGCCTCGATCAACCCCGGCAATTCCGGCGGCGCGCTCGTCAACCTGCACGGCGAACTGGTCGGCGTCAACACCGCGATCCTGTCGAAGAGCGGCGGCAACATCGGCATCGGCTTCGCGATCCCGATCGACATGGCCAAGCAGGTCATGGACCAGATCATCAAGTACGGCAAGGTCGAACACGGCCTGCTCGGCGTAACCGTGCAGGCGCTGACGCCGGATCTGGCAAAGGCGATGGAGGCGAAGGTTTCGAAGGGCGCGCTGGTAAGCCAGGTGATGCCCGGCTCCGCCGCCGCCAAGGCCGGCATCAAGCAGGGCGACATTATCGTCGCGGTCAACGGCCACACGATCACCAGCCCGCAGGACCTGCAGAACGCCATCGGCATTCGCCGTCCCGGCACCGAGGTGCACATCAAGCTGCTGCGTAACGGCGAAACCAGGGAGGTCGAAGCCAAGCTCGGCGCCCAAAACAGCGCAACAGGCGCCGAAAGCGGCCAGCCGTCGAACACCAAGCTTGGAGCAAGCTTCAGCGACATCAGCCCGAACTCGCCGCTGTACGGCCAGGTCCAGGGCGCGATGGTCGTCTCGATCGATCCCGAAGGCGAGGCGGCGAGGGCCGGCCTGCGCCCCGGGGACGTGATCGTGGCAGTGCAACGCCACCCGGTAAAGAACGTCGCCGAATTCCGCGCCGCGTTGGGCCACTACAAAGGCACCGTGGTCCTGACCGTCGAGCGCAACAACCAGACATTCTTTACGACGATTCGGTAAACGTATTCCTTGCTGAGAACGGAAAGGCCCCCGCGCAGAAATGCGTGGGGGCTTTTTTTGTTTGCCGGCCAAAAACGCTCGTGAATTTTCGGCACTTCCGCCGTTCATGGGCGGTCGCCTGCGGCGACGGGCTTGATTGATTGCCGGGTCCCGGCCCGGCTGCCGGGTTGCTTTCCTTTCGGGGAAAGTAACCAAAGCCATCGGCGCCAGCCTCGCTCAGTCCCGGCACCTTCGTGTGCCGCTCACACGCAAGTGAAAGGCAGCCGGCCTTCGCGGCCGGGAAGAAAAGAATTGTAGAAGCGACGCCCCCTCGCGATTTCTTTGTCACTCCTTCGCGACCGCCAAGGAAGGTGGAAGCGCCGAAAATGCAGGAGCGATTCTCGGCCCCGCGAATCCGTCTTTCTCTTCGCCGGCCACGAAGGCCGGCTCTTGGGGCGCCCGTGGAGTGAGCCGAATCGGAGGGCTGGAAATCGGGAGCAAGGGCGAGTTGTCTGAGGTCCATGGACCGACCGAGTTCTCGCCCGGCCCGATTTCCAGCCTTCCGATCCGGGCAGTCCCCGCACAGGGAGGTGCGGGGACCGAACGGTGTCGGGCGCTGGTTTCTTTGCCCACTTTCTTTCCAAAGAAAGTGGGTCGGCCGCCGGGACGACGCCCCGGCAAGTTAATCAGCCGCCGCAGGCGGCAACAATGCACTTCTGCATCGCCGCACTGCCGCCATCCGCAGCAACCCCACTGCGCCATAACACCCGCTATGTAACATCTTCTGGAAAACGCCACTCCAATCACGTATGTTCCCGAGGCATGCCGCTGTTCCGTCTTGCGATCGTCGTTCTGGCTGCCGCTGCGCTGCCGGCGGTCGCGGCGACGAACGACAAGGCAGCCGCCAGGCCCGACGCGCAGCGCGCGGCGTTCAAGGCAGCGTGGCAGGATATCCAGGCGGGCAAGTTGTCGCCCGCGTCGGCGCAACTGCATGCACTTGAGAATTACCCGCTTTACCCTTACCTCCGCTACGCCTACGTCGACCGCAACCTGAAAACGCTGCCGCCGGCAACGGTCGCGAAATTCCTTACCGATTATCCGCAACTGCCGCCGACGCCGGCGCTCCGCTATCGCTGGCTGCGCGAGCTCGCGCAAAACGGCGAGTGGACGTGGTTTACGAATTACTACGACGGCGGCGACGCGCCGGCACTGGTATGTGCGAGCATCAGCGCGGGGCTCACCGGATCCGACACAGCCACGTTGTCCGATGCCAAGCGCGCCCGCCTGATCGCTACGGCCAAACGGCTGTGGCTGTCGGACCGCGACCAGCCGCGCGAATGCGACCCGGTGTTCAAATACCTGGCGGCGCACAAACTCATTACCAAGGACATGATCGGCGAACGCTTCGCGATGGCGCTTGAATCGCACCATCTCGACCTCGCCGCGTATCTCGCGGACCGATTGTCGAAAGGCGCCCAGGCACGGGCCGCGCACTGGCAGCACATGGCGGCCGATCCGGGGGCGACGCTCGCCGCGGGCGGCTTCAGCGACAGCGCCGACGATCGCGCGCTGCTGGTGTTCGGGCTCGAGCGCCTCGCACAGCAAAACGCCGCATCCGCGAAGGCGAGTTGGGCGGATGTGAAAAATCGCTTCCATTTCGACATCCACCAGCGCGCCAACGTCGAACGCCAGATCGCGCTGTCGGAAGCGCGCCAGCACCTGCCGGATGCGTACCGCGACCTCACGCGCATTGGCGCTTCCGGCTACGATCTCGTCAAGCAATGGCGCGTGCGCACCGCGTTGTGGAACGGCGCCTGGCACTCGGCGCTGGCGCGTATCGCCGACCTGCCGGCATCGCGCCGCGCCAGCCGCCAGTGGCGTTACTGGCGGGCGCGGGCGCTGGCGGCGACCGGCCACGACAAGGAAGCCGACGCGATTTACCGCAAACTCGCGCATGAGACCGGGTACTTCGGCTTCCTCGCCGCCGACCGCCTCGGCGTCGACTACACGTTCGCGCACCAGGCGAGCCAACCGGATCCAACCGTGATGGCCGACATCGATCAGCGGCCGGGCATCGTGCGCGCGCATGAGTTGTTCGAGGTCGGCCTGCTCGACTTCGCCGAAGGCGAATGGCGCGCGGCGACGCAGAACCTGTCGACCGCGCAGCGCTGCCAGGCTGGGCTGCTCGCCGCCGACTGGAACTGGCACGCCGCGGCGATCCGCACGCTGTCCGGCGGCGGTTGCTGGGACGACCTCAAGCTGCGCTACCCGATCGCCTACAGCGACGCGATCGGCGCGCAGGCGCAAAATCTCAACCTCGACCCGGCGTGGCTCTACGGCATGGTACGCAGCGAAAGCCTGTTTGCCGCCAATGCCATATCGCGCTCCGGCGCGCTCGGGCTGATGCAGTTGATGCCGGCCACCGGGCGCCAGGTCGCCGCGCGCCTCGGCCTCGACCTGGATGGCGACGGCTTGCTCGATCCGGCGACCAACATCACCATCGGCAGCGCCTATCTCGACCACGTCCGCGGGCGCTTCGGCGACAATGCATGCCTCGCCACCGCCGCCTACAACGCCGGGCCGAACGCGGTCGCGCAATGGCTTCCGGATGCGTCCATGGATGCCGACGTCTGGGTCGCCAATATCCCCTACCGCGAAACGCGCCGCTACGTCCGCCGCGTGATGGCGCATACGGTCATTTTCGACTGGCGCATCGGCGGCACGGTCAAGCGCATTACCGCCCGCATGGGTGAGATCGCACCGCCTGCCGCGGCGCCGGGTTCGACCGCCACCGCCAGGACCGCCGCGCCGTAATCCGTCCTTTCATCCGGACGGAAGCGCCTCGCATCCGCATTCCCGTTGCCGCCGCGGCGGCCGCTGCTAGACTGGCGGCGCCTTCGCGGAAGCGTCCGCGTCGATCGGGGAAACCAAAATGATTCGCATCCTGTTCGCCGGCTTGCTGCTGGTATGCTGCAACGCGGCATTTGCCGATGACATCGACAACCTGCAGGCGCTGACGCAGACCCAGTTCCGCGGCCTGTCCGAAGATCTCGGCGCCGTACTGACGTTCAAGCAACTGGAGCCGGCGACCCCGGAAGGCATGACCGGTTTCAATTTAGGCATTGGCCTCAGCGGTACGCATGTCGAGCACACTGACGCGTGGAACATCGCCACCCGCAGCAGCGATGTTTCGACCGTGCCGATGGCGCGCATCCGGCTGACCAAGGGGCTGCCCGGCGGCGTCGACGTCGGCGGTTACTACAGCGCCGCGCCGAACAGCAACGTCAAGGCGTACGGCGGCGAGTTGCGCTACGCGATCCTCAAAGGCGGCGTGCTCGAGCCGGCGCTCGGCCTGCGCGCAACCTACAATCGCCTGACCGGCGTCGACCATCTCGACTTCAGCACCCGCAGCCTCGACCTGTCGATTTCGAAAGGCTTCGGGCCGTTTACGCCTTATGCCGGCATCGGCCGCATCTGGACTTCGAGCGACCCCGACGCAAGCCTGGGCTTGCACAGCGAAAGCTTCGGGAACAACGAAGCCTTCGTCGGCTTTCGCGTAAGCCTCGTCGTCCTCACCTTTTCGCTGGAAGCGAGCCGCGTCGGCGGCAACACGACCTACGCCGCCGGACTCGGCGTCGGTTTCTGACCCTTCGGGGCGACCGCCAGGGAATCCCACTGCAACTCCCCCTTCGCTGCTGCCGCAGCCAAGGGGGAAGTTCGTCAGCGCGTGCAGCGCAGCCTGCAACAGCACCTTGCCCGAAGCCTGCCGCGAGGGCTGGTACAATCGATTAAAGCCTTCTTCAGGGACCCCGATTAGTTCGGCCAAGCGGATGGACGCACGGTGCAAGTGGCCGAAAAGGCGGCGTTTACAGTCAGCATTTTGAGGCGCTCGCGACGCAGCAGATGCCGCTTCGGCGAATTAAGCGAAGGTTCCGTGGGTGTTTCGCGCCATGACTTACCGCACGATCTGCATTCTCGGCGGCACCGGCTTCGTCGGCCGGCACATCGCCGCGCGCCTGGTCGAGCGCGGCTGCCAGGTGCGCATTCCCTCGCGCGACCCGTTCCGTCACCGCGACCTCAACGTGCTGCCGACCGTAACGCTCGTCAAGGCCGACGTACACGACCCGGACACG
>DASSOO010000213.1:0-2622 GCA_035700455.1 Gammaproteobacteria bacterium | reverse complement strand
GCTCGAGCAGTACCGTGACGAGTTGAGCCACTTCAAGCTGATGAACGATACCCTTGAACGAATCGGTGCGGACCCGACGGCAATGACGCCGGCCGCGAGCCTTACGGCGGTCGAGGGTTCCGGGCTGTTGAAAGTGATCGTGGATCCGCGCACGACACTGCCGCAGGCGCTGCACGCGCTCCTCTTGGCAGAATCCGCCGACGTCGAGGGTTGGGGCGCCCTGATCGACATTGCCGACAGCATCAGCCAAAACGATCTTGCCACGCAATTCCGCGAAGCGGAGCGCACCGAGCAGTTGCATCAGCAGCGGGTTCGCGAATGGCTTCTCGGGGCGACGCGCGCCGATGCGCACCGCGACCTCGAGACTCGCGGCACGACGCACTGACAGGCAGGCAGCAACCGGGACGACCACGCGCGCCGCGTTCGCGGCGCGCGTGGTCGGGGCAGCGACTTCTCGCGCTCGGATGGCGGGAAGAATTCGATGGTGCCCCGAGCAGGAGTTGAACCTGCGACCTTCCCCTTAGGAGGGGGACGCTCTATCCAGCTGAGCTACCGGGGCGTGGCGCTCAATTACTCAATCAACGGGCAACCGTCCATGGTGCGTTTGCCAGCCCGCACATCCTGTGCGGTCGTTCGGCGGCGCGAAGCAGTGCTTCGCGTTTGTCCGCCTCACCCAGCTGAGCTACCGGGGCGTCCCGGCATTGTACCCGATACAAACGCAAAACCGGGCGCAAGGCCCGGTTCAGGAAGAATTGGTGGAGCGGAGGAGGATCGAACTCCCGACCTTCGCATTGCGAACGCGACGCTCTCCCAGCTGAGCTACCGCCCCACAGCGGACGTGCATTCTATCACTGCTTGAACGATCGCCGCCATGCCCGGCGCGGTGTTGCCGGCTGGACTTGGCGCGGGAGGTGCCGCTAAGCTCCAATGGCAGGAGCGGCGGCGTCACCAAACACAGGGGAAAGATGAGAGGCTCGACGTTTTATCGGTCGATCGCGCTTTTGGCGGCGGGATTGCTGTGGTGCGCGCCGGCGGGCGCGGTGCGCTATGCGCCGCATACGGCGAAGCGGCCGTTATTTGTGCCGGGTGAAGTGCTGGTCAAGTATCGGCTGGCTGCAAGCCCGGAAAGCGTGAGTCGCGCGACCCGATCGGTTGCGGCACCGGAATCGAAACCGAAGCCGATCGTCGGCCCCGGGCCGCAGCGTATCCGCCTGGCTGCCGGCATCGACGTAGCCGCGGCGCTACGGCAACTGCGTGCCGATCCCGCAGTCGCCTACGCGGAGCCGGATTACTACCGCTATCCAATGGCTGCTGCGCGCAACGTGCCGGATGATCCGCGTTTCGGCGATCAGTGGGGTTTGGACAACCCCGGCGGCCCGGGCGAGACCGCGGATGCGGACATGGACATGCCGGAAGCATGGAAGATTGTGGACGACGCATCGGACGTGACGGTCGCGATCATCGATGACGGCTTCAAGCTGGACGCACCGGACTTGAAGGCGGCGTTCGATCCGTCCGGCGGCGTCGACTGCTCCGGCGGCACCTGCAAATCCGGCACGACCGCAGCCGAAACCGACGACGACCAGTTCCACGGCACGCTGGTTGCCGGTGTAATCGGTGCGGCCGGCAACAACGACATCGGCATCGCCGGCGTCGCCTGGAAGGTGCACCTGCTGCCGATCAAGATCGATTTCACTTCCGGGTCGCTCGCGGCGGCAATCGATTACGCGATCGCGCACGGCGCGAACATCATCAACCTCAGCATCGGCGGCCCCGGCTACTCCCAGGCGGAGTTCGACGCGCTCGACAACGCGCGCCGGCAGGGCGTGCTGGTGGTGACGGCCGCCGGTAACCAGGACTCGAACACGGACGAGGCGATAGCCAGCTACCCGGCCAACTACAACCTTCCCAACATCATCGCGGCCGCGGCCAGCGATGACCAGGACGACGTCGCTTATTTCAGTACCTGGGGATCATGGACGGTCGACGTGGCGGCACCCGGGCAGCATATCCTCAGCACCAACATCGACGACGGCTACGAGTTTGCCGACGGTACGTCGTTTTCGAGCCCCGCCACGGCCGGCGTCGCCGCCTTGATTGCGCAGAATCTCAAGGACCAGACAGGAGTTATGCCGGACTGGCGCGCGATCAAGGCGCATCTGCTCGCCGGTGCGGAATTGGCCGGCGACAGCGGCAGCGGTGGCATCGAAGGCCGTGTAGCAGCCGGACGCGTCAACGCCTACAAGGCGTTGCAACCTCTCAGCGGCGGCGTCATCGTCATCGATAACGTCACGCTCGACGATAACGTGGCGCTGTCGTCCGCCAACGACGGCGACGGCGCGATCGACCCGGGAGAAACCGTCGACTTCAACGTGTCGGTCCGCAACGACTGGCAGGACGAAAGCGACGTGCGCGCGACGCTGCATGCGCTGAACAGCTTCAGCACCGCGGCACCCGGCGAACAGGATTTCGGCGCTATCGCCGAAGGCACGGCTGCGCAGGCATCGTTTCCGGTAACCTTCGGCACGTTCAGCGGCAACCAGCACCTGCTGTACGAACTTGATATCACGACGACCGCCGGGAACGCTTACAAGCGCTACTTTTATCTCAACGCCGGCCGGC
>DASSOO010000212.1:0-5957 GCA_035700455.1 Gammaproteobacteria bacterium | reverse complement strand
AGGAGTTCGCGCGACAGTTGCAAGGCTATCGGGTACAGGCCGCGTAAGATTCCGGACAGCAAATGAAACAAACCCCGCTAAAGCGGGGTTTGTTTTTTGGGCGAGGCTGTCAACGGCCGCGGCGCCGTCTGCCAAGCAACGCAGCTGCCACCAGCCCGATCATCATGAACGCCAGCTCCGGCGGTTCCGGCACCCCCGTCGGTGGCGGCGGCTCCACGCTGGAAAAGCCCTGCAGGAACACCCCAGAATCAAGGGCATCGTCGCCTGCATCGGCGATGGCCAGCTTGATCGTGTTGACGCCCGAACCGAGACTGGAAGCGTGGGCCGTGAATACGTCGGTAAAGCCGTCGTACTGGATGTCGTAGAACGGTCCGCCATCATCCAGGTCGTTGTTGTTGAACAAGTTGCAATGCGAACCCCCGCTGGGCGGGTTGTACGGATTACCGCAGTTCACATTATTGATGGTCACCGGCTGATTGGTACCCGGAATCAACGCGATATTGTTGCCGTTGAGATAGAAGCCGAACGCATCGTTGAACTCGCCGACATACTCGTTGTATTCCTCCGAGCCGAAGACGTAGTTGAAGAACAAGTCGCCGGTGGCACTGGTAAACTGGAATTGCAGCACCGCTGCATCATGGGTATCCACACCGGCAGCCGCGGAAAGATCGCTGTCCCCGGGGGCGCCATTCTCGACCGAGAAGCTGTCGCTGTTGTTGGGACCGGCCGCCCCGGTCGCCGAGCCGCTGGTGAGGATAACCCCGCTGTTAACGCCGATGCCCGCACCACTGCCACCGGTGAAAGTACCGGATGCGCCGCTGGGCGCCGTATAGGTCGGTGTACCGACGATCGTGATACCGCTGCCGCTCCCCAACAGGGCGTTGATGAGCGTGTTCGCGTTATCGGTTGGTGTGACTGTGATTGTTCCGGCCGCGGCGATCGGCACAAGCGCGACCGAAAGTGCTGGCGCTGCCAGCCATCGTATGAGCCCTTTCATCCCAGAATCTCCTTATAAAATTGGCTAACGCTTAAGGCTCCGGCGGAGCCGAGGGTCATCCCTGTCGGGTCACCCCGCATGATCCCCAAGCAATTCCTGTGCCACGCAACGAAAACCCTTTGCATCAATATGTTACATAACGGGTAGGAAGATTCTGCGTGCGACCTGTAAAAAATGCCGACGCTCCGGCGCGCCGGTATCCGCTTCGCCACGGGCACAAAAAAACCCGCCGCAGCGGGTTTTTTCAGGCTGATCCAACGGAAGCTACTTGATCTTGGCTTCCTTGTAGATCACATGCTGGCGCACGACCGGGTCGAATTTCTTCACCTCCATCTTGTCCGGATGCAGGCGCTTGTTCTTGGTCGTGGTGTAGTAGTGGCCGGTTCCGGCGCTGGAAACGAGCTTGATCTTGTCGCGCATACGCTAACCTCAGATTTTTTCGCCGCGAGCGCGCAGGTCGGCGACGACCTGGTCGATGCCCAGCTTGTCGATAATACGCAGCCCCTTGGTCGAGACGCGCAGGTTCACGAAACGCTTCTCGGACGGCACCCAGAAACGGCGCGCGTGCAGGTTCGGCAGAAAGCGGCGACGCGTCTTGTTGTTCGCGTGCGAGACGTTATTTCCGCTCATCGGGCGCTTGCCGGTGACTTGGCAGACTCTCGACATTACCTGTTCCTCGGGCCGGAGAAAAGCGCACATTTATACCAGCCGGGCGGGGAAAGATCAAGGCGGTAGGCGCCACAGGCTGCCGATTAGTGGATAGTGGTTAGTGGTTAGTGGTTAGTGGTTAGTGGTTAGCGGAAGAGCGGCCCCTCTTTGCCGTTCTTCAGCCACTGACCACGAACCACTCACCCCGAACCCCCTTTTATATCAACCCCCGCTCCGCGAAGGACACCGTCTCGCCGTCGCCGACGATAATGTGGTCGAGCACGCGGATTTCGACCAGCGCGAGCGCGTCGCGCAGCCGGCGGGTGATGCGCTCGTCGGCGCCGCTGGGCTCGGCGACGCCCGAAGGGTGGTTGTGGGCAAAAATGACGGCTGCCGCGTTGTGGCCGAGCGCGCATTTGACGACCTCGCGCGGATGCACGCTCGCACCGTCGAGCGTGCCGCGGAACAGCTCCTCAAAGCTGATGACGCGGTTGCGGGTGTCGAGAAACAGGCAGGCAAAGACCTCGTGGTCGAGGTCGCGCAAATGAGCTGCGAGAAAGTTGCGGGTCGCGGCCGGGTTCGTCAGCACATCGCCGTGCTCGAGCTTTTCTTCCAGGTGGCGACGCGCCATCTGCAAGCTTGCTTGCAGTTGCGCATATTTGGCATCCCCCAGCCCGGGTCGGGCGCAGAACGCCTCGCGGCTCGCGGTCAGCAAAGGACGCAAGCCGCCGAAATCGGCCAACATCTCGCGTGCGAGATCGACCGCACTTTTACCGGCGACGCCGGTGCGCAGGAAAATCGCCAATAGTTCCGCGTCGGAAAGGGCCGCCGCGCCGCGAGCAAGCAGCTTCTCGCGAGGCCGCTCGGCTTCAGGCCATGCCTTGATGGTCATTTGATCCCCTTTAGTTGCGACTATCATTATATCGATTACGGGCCGCGGGCCAAGCGCGGCCGACGCTTTATCGCGCGCGAGCGGTGGAGTAATCTGCCGCTCTTTCGAAAGGAGTGCGACGTGAGCCTCGAAGGCAAGCGGATTCTGCTGGGGGTCACCGGCGGCATTGCGGCATACAAGAGCCCCGACCTGGTGCGCCGGCTGCGTGATGCCGGCGCGGATGTGCGCGTCGTAATGACCGCGTCGGCACAGCAATTCGTCGCGCCGCTGACATTTCAGGCAGTATCGGGCCACGCGGTTCCGGAGGGTCTGTGGGACCCCGCGGCGGCGATGGGCATGGCGCACATCGAATTGGCACGCTGGGCCGACCTGATCCTCATTGCACCGGCGACGGCGGAGGTCATGGCGAAGCTCGCGCACGGCCACGCGGACGATCTGTTGACGACGCTGTGCCTCGCCAGCGAGGCGCCGCTCGCGCTCGCCCCGGCGATGAACCGCGTTATGTGGACGAGCCCGGCAACGCAGGCGAACCGCGCGCTGCTCGAGCAACGCGGCACGCGTATCCTCGGCCCGGGCATCGGCCCGCTCGCGGAGGCGGAAAGCGGCCCCGGCCGCATGCTGGAGCCGCTGGAAATTGTGGTCGCGCTGGCGGAATCCGGCGCACTTGCCGGCGTGAACGTGCTGGTCACGGCCGGACCGACGCGCGAGCCGATCGACGCGGTGCGCTACGTCAGCAACCGCAGTTCGGGTCGCATGGGTTACGCGGTGGCTGCGGCCGCGGCGCAAGCGGGTGCCAAGGTCACCTTGGTAAGCGGCCCGGTCGAGCTGACGGTGCCGGCCGGTGTGGAACGGGTGAACGTCGAAACCGCCGCCGACATGTATCGTGAGACGCTCGCGCGCGCGAAAGACGCGGACATCTTTATCGGTGCCGCCGCAATTGCCGACTACGCGCCTGCCAATCCGGCCGCATCGAAAATCAAGAAAAAGACGCCTGAGCTCGAAGTCGCATTGATCCGCACGCAGGATGTGCTGGCCGCGGTCGCGGCGCTCGAGAAGCCGCCGTTCACGGTCGGCTTTGCCGCCGAAACCGATGACGTCGAAGCCAACGCGCGCACGAAACTGGAAACCAAGCGCCTCGATATGATTGCCGCCAACCGCGTCGGCCCCGGTCTCGGCTTCGAAACCGAAAACAATGCGCTCACCGTGTTATGGCGCGATGGCAAGAAGGATCTGGGCGAGGCGCCAAAGCGCGTTCTGGCGACGCGGCTTGTCGAAGAAATCGCGAGGCGTTATCGGGCAAAAAATGGCAACGATTAAACTGAAGCTGATCGACGAGCGGCTCGGCCGTGATTTTCCGCTGCCGGACTACGCCAGCGACGGCGCTGCCGGGCTCGATTTACGCGCCTGTTTGCACGAGTCGCTCACACTGGCGCCCGGCACGACCCACCTGATCCCCACCGGCTTCGCGATCCACATCGGCGACCCGAAGCTTGCGGCCGTAATCCTGCCGCGCTCGGGCCTGGGCCATAAGCACGGTATCGTCCTCGGCAATCTGACTGGGCTCATCGACTCCGACTATCAGGGCGAGATTTTTGTGTCGTGCTGGAACCGCAGCAGCGCGACTTACACGATCGAACCCGGCGAACGCATTGCGCAAATGGTGTTCGTGCCGGTGGTGCAGGCGGCGTTCGAGATCGTGGAAGACTTTACCGCCAGCGCGAGGGGCGCCGGCGGGTTCGGGCACTCGGGAAGGCATTAGAAGAACGGGACCGGCGCCCGGGATTGGCGTCACGCACCGTACCGATCGCGGTAGGCGCGGATCGCTTCGAGTTCAGACGTGTGGCCGGGGGCGGCCTCCAGGTATTCGATCAGTTGCGTCAAACCGACGATTCGAATCGGTTGCAGGGCGTGTTGCTCGCTGAGTTCGGTAAGCGCGGAGCGGTCGCCCTTGCCGCGCTCTTCGCGATCGAGCGAAATGGCAATTGCAGCCGGCGTTGCGCCGGCATCGCGAATGAGTTTGATCGCCTCGACCTTGGCGGCGCCGTCGGTGATGACGTCATCGACAATCAAGACGCGCCCGGCGAGCGGCGCGCCGACGAGCGTCCCGCCTTCACCATGCGCCTTGGCTTCCTTACGGTTAAAGCAGTACGGCAGATCCACCGCGTGGTGTTCGGCGAGTGCCGCCGCGGTCACCGCCGCGAGCGGAATCCCCTTGTATGCCGGACCGAATATCATGTCGATCTCGACATCGCTGTCGAGAATTGCCTGCGCGTAGAAGTGCCCGAGGCGCGCCAGCGCCGCGCCGCGATTGAACAGGCCGGCGTTGAAAAAGTACGGGCTGATACGGCCCGACTTCAGCTTGAACTCGCCGAAACGCAGCACGTCGCTCGCGATCGCGAACTCGATAAACTCAAGCTGATAGTCTTTCATAGCGCCCATAATAACGGGCCGTCCGCTCTACGTCATGCCATTTCGAGCCAGTGCCTAGGACTAAGTGCCTAGGACTAAGTCGAGAAAAAAGGCGGTTCTGCCTCCCCTACTCAGTCCTAGGCACTCAGTCCTAGGTACTTTGACATGACAGAACCCACCCCCGCCGGTATCCTTACGCTCCACGACAACCGTTTGCACCCTTGATGAATAATTCCACCATTGTCTTTATCGGCGGCGGCAATATGGCCGGCGCGCTGATCGGCGGGTTGATTGCAGCCGGCATCGCGCCTGGGCGCATCCGCGCGAGTGAGCCCGATGCCGCCCGGCGCGAGGCGCTCGCGCGCGAGCACGGCATTGTCGCGGAGCATGACAACGTACGCATGATCGAAGGCGCCGACGTCGTCGTCTTCGCAGTCAAGCCGCAGGTGCTTGGCAAGGTCGCGCAAGAATGCGCCAACGCCATCCGGGCGGCACGGCCGCTCGTGATCTCAATCGCGGCCGGAGTGTCCACGACGAATCTCGCCGGCTGGCTTGGCGGCGACATGCCGATCGTGCGCGCGATGCCGAATACGCCGGCGCTGGTCGGCTGCGGCGCGGCCGGGTTATACGCCAACGAACAGGTGACGGTTGCACAGCGCGAAACGGCTTCGAGCATTCTGCGCGCCGCCGGCGAAGCGATATGGATTGAAGACGAGTCGTTGATGGATACCGTCACCGCCGTTTCCGGCAGCGGCCCGGCATACTTTTTCCTGGTGATCGAGGCCATGGAGGCGGCCGGCATCGAACTCGGACTCGCGCCGGACGATGCTCGCCGCCTGGTAGCACAGACCGCACTCGGCGCGGCGACCATGGCGCACCGCCGGGACGTGGACGCGGCGGAACTGCGCCGGCGCGTTACCTCGCCCGGGGGTACCACCGCGGCGGCGCTCCACGTATTCGAGGAAGGCGGGCTGCGCGAGCTCATCACGCGCGCGCTGACGGCGGCGCGCG
>DASSOO010000211.1:0-4024 GCA_035700455.1 Gammaproteobacteria bacterium | reverse complement strand
CTTGTTTACCCGGGCGGTGGCGGCGACGTCGTCATCGCCCGGAAAGTTTTCCAGTGCAGGCAGCAGGCGGATCAGGTAGCCGCCGCGGCCAGGCAGCCGCTCGATGAAGTATGGCACCACCGGCGCACCGCTGATGCGCGCGATGCGCGCTGTGGCAGGGTTTGTCGGCGCCGGCGTACCGAAAAACGGCACGGTTATGCTGTTCTTGCCGCGATAGCCTTGGTCGGGCGCGTACCATACCGGCATATCCTGCTTCAGGCTGGTCAGCAGGCCGCGCACATCATCGCGCCGAATCGCGCGTTCGAACAGGTTTTCACGGCTGCGCCTGACTACATCTTCGAGCAGCGGATTCCGGTGTGGCCGGTACATCAAATGCAGGCGCGTGAACAGGCCGAGCATCCGGCCACCGATTTCGAGCGTGGTGAAATGAGCGGTCAGCAGGATTACGCCGTGACCCTGTGCCTTCGCCGCTTCCAGATTTTCCAGTCCTTCGACGCGCACCAGGCGCCTCAGCCGTTCCGATTTCCCCCACCAGCACATCCCGAGTTCGATAAAGCCGAATCCGAGCGACTCGAAATGACGCCGTTCGAGCAGGCGGCGTTCGGCCGCGTTCAGCTCCGGGAAGCAGCGTTCGAGGTTGACGCGTGTGATTCGCCGCCGCCGATGGGCGAACAGGCGCAGCAGACGCCCGAGCCCGAAGCCCAGCGGCCGTTGCATCGAATACGGCAGCGCCACGCCCAGTCGGATCAGCCCGAGCGCGAGCCACAAGAGCCAGAAGCGGGGAGCAAGATAGGGCATGGCGGCCATTGTACGGGACGGAAACTGTCGGGTCAGTGGGTGTCGGTGCTCAGAGCCGCCCAATTAGCTGGAGGCGAGCTTGTTCGGCCGCCATCGACTAGAATCCATTGCCCAGCCACATACTCAACGAATAGATTACCAGCCCCGCCAGTCCGCCGACGATCGTCCCGTTGACGCGAATGAACTGCAGGTCGCGGCCGACTTCAAGTTCGATGCGGCGGGCAGTCGGTTTGGCGTCCCAGCTCTTGACGGTTTCCGAGATCAGCGCGCCGATTTCGTGACGGTACTGCTCGACGATGAACAACACGGCCGCGGCGATCCAGCCGTTCAACTCGTCGCGCAGCGCCGGCTTGCGTAAGAGCGTCGCCGCCAACTGGTTGAGGTTCGACTCGAGCTGTGCATACAGCGGCGAATCCGGGTCGCGCAATTCGCGGCCGACAATCTGCCCAATCTGTCGGCTCATGCGGCCGAGGAAGGCTTCGAGCTCCGGGTGTTGCACGATTTCCTGCTTGAACGCTTCTCCGCGTGCGCGGTATTCCGGGTCGTGCTTGAGGTCCTCGATAAACTCGCGCACCGCACGGTTGAAGCGTTCACGCGCCGGGTGTGACGCGTCGGCACCGATGTTGTCGAGCGTACGCTCGAGCTCGTCCATCAGTTTGCGGTAGATATTTTCGTCGACGAACTTCGGCATCCACCACGGGCTTTTTTCGTCGATGCGGTCGCGGATTGCAGCGCGATTTTCCTCGAGCACGTCCCGGCCGATCCTGACCGCGGCATCGAGTAGCCGCTGGTGATGATTGTCGCGGGTGACCAGGTCGAGCAGGCGGCCGGCGAGCGGCGCAAAATCCACTCGCGCAAGGCCGGTTTTCAGGTTGTCCGCCAGCCAGGCACGCACGCCGCGGGCGTCGAAAATCCGGCCCATGCCGCTGGCAAGGGCGGCGGCCGACGTCGAGACGCGGTGAAGATTGTCGTCGCGCTTCAGCCAGACGGCGCCGTGGCGGACGAAATCGAGCGACGCCAGCTTAGCCTGCACGGCGTCGCGCGTCAGGAAGTTTTCCTCGACGAAGCGCGCCAGCGCGGCGCCGATTGCGTCCTTCCGTCGCACAAGTATTGCCGTGTGAGGAATCGGCAGGCCGAGCGGATGGCGGAAGAGGGCGGTGACGGCAAACCAGTCGGCGAGGCCGCCGACCAGTGCCGCTTCGGCGAAAGCTTCGACGAAGCGCAGCCACGGATAATGCGAACGGAATGTGTAACTGACGGCAAAGACGCCGGCCATGACGACCAGCAGCGCCGTCGCGGCGAGCTTTGTGCGGCGCAGGCGGTCGAGTTTGTCCGGGGCTTCCAGCGTCATGATCGCTAGCCGATTGTAGTAGTTGCCAGTCGCCGGAGCGACCGTTACTGATGATACGACACACTCAATTCGTGCACGGCCTCGATCATCGCACCGGCGTGTTCGACCGGCACATCCTGCGCAATGCCATGACCAAGGTTGAAAACGTGGCCGCTGCCGGCGCCGTAGCTCGCCAGCACCCGAGCAACTTCGGCGCGAATCGCCGTGGGGGCGGCGTATAGCGCAGCCGGATCGAGATTGCCTTGCAGCGCAACCTGGTTGCCGACGCGGCGGCGGGCAGCGCCCAGATCGCAGGTCCAATCGATTCCGAGCGCGTCGGCACCAGCGCCGGCCATGGCTTCGAGCCAGCCGCAGCCGCCCTTGGTGAACAGGATGCGCGGCACGTCGCGGTCGCCGTGGCTGCGCGTGAGGCCGCTGCATACTTTGCGCATGTACGCGAGCGAGAAGTCGAGGTAGGCCGGCGTCGTCAACGTACCGCCCCAGGTGTCGAAAAGCATGACCGCTTGCACGCCGGCCGCGATCTGCGCGTTCAGGTAGGCGGTTACTGCGTTCGCCAGCACGTCGAGCAGGCGATGCAGCATCGCCGGTTCGCCGTACAGCATCGCCTTGGCGCGCGCGAAGGTTTTGCTGCCGGCACCTTCGATCATGTAGGTCGCGAGCGTCCACGGACTGCCGGCGAAGCCGATCAGCGGTGCACGGCCGTCGAGCTCGCGTCGCACCAGCCGCACTGTTTCCATCACATACCCGAGGTCTGTTTCCGGGTCCGGCACACCGAGGCGCTCGATGTCGGCCAGGCTGCGGATCGGTCGCTCGAAATGCGGACCTTCACCGACGGTGAAGCCGAGGCCGAGGCCCATCGCATCGGGAATCGTCAGGATGTCCGAGAACAGGATCGCGGCATCGAGGTCGAAGCGGGCGAGTGGCTGTAACGTAACTTCGCAGGCCAGCTCCGGCGTGCGCATGAGCGTGACGAAGCTGCCGGCACGCGCGCGGGTGGCACGATACTCCGGCAGGTAGCGGCCGGCCTGGCGCATCATCCACACCGGGGTGCGGTCAACAGGCTCGCGCATCAGTGCGCGCAGCAGGCGGTCATTTTGCAGTGCGGATGTCATTGCGGTTTTTAGATTGAAGTCGGGTAGAAGCGATCGCCTGATCGCGATTCTCTGCAATCACGGCGCTTTGGCCGCAAAGTCTAACACGCGATTCACATCGGCACCTTGCTGGTGAGCGTCTCCTGCAATACCTGCTGATCGAAATCGGCAACGATATCGGCTACGCCGATTGCCTGCGGCAACACCAGCCGAAGTCGCCCGCCGCGGACTTTCTTGTCGCCCGCCATCAGCGCAAGCATACGGTCGGCATCGAGCTCGGCCGGTGTACATATCGGCAGGCCGACGTGTTTGATCAATTCGACGATACGCTGCCGATCGGCCTCGCATAGCCAGCCGATGCGAACGGAAAAATCTGCCGCCAGCACGGTTCCCACCGCAACCGCTTCGCCGTGGCGCCAGCGTCCATGTCCCAGGCCGGTTTCGATTGCGTGGCCGAAGGTGTGGCCCAGGTTCAGCAGCGCGCGCTTACCCATCTCGTGCTCGTCGGCCGCGACAATGGCGGCCTTGATTTCGCAACTGCGCGCGATCGCGTGAACAAGTGCCGCTTCGTCGCGCGCGAGCAACGCATCTATATGGCGTTCGAGCCACGCGAAGAAATTGGCGTCGGCGATGATGCCGTACTTGATGACCTCGGCAAGTCCGGCGCGGAACTCAGCTTCTGGCAATGTCGCAAGTGTCGCGACGTCGGCGACCACCGCCGCCGGTTGGTGGAACGCGCCGATCATATTCTTGCCGAGCGGGTGATTTACACCCGTTTTGCCGC
>DASSOO010000210.1:0-2323 GCA_035700455.1 Gammaproteobacteria bacterium | reverse complement strand
AGATCTCGGGCTGTCAGGGCATATCCATGTCCTATGTGGAGCAGATATTCAGCCGCCTGCGCCGTGCTGGCCTCGTCCATGGCACCCCGGGACCGGGCGGCGGCTATCGCCTCGGCCGCCCTCCGGAGCAGATCTCGGTAGGGGAGGTGATCGCGCTCATGGAGAGCGGGCGCGGTGGACAGCCGCACACATCGACGCTTGATCATATCGTATGGAGTCGGCTGACTCAGCGCATCGACGCGTTTCTGCGTGGTGTGACGCTGGCCGACTTCGTGCAGCGACCCCAGATTCGCGCGGCGCTGGCGCGGCAGTACGCCGGCGGAACGTGGCGCTGCGACGTATGCGGTGCGCTTGCCACGCGCCGCGGCTGTGAGGGCACCCCGGTTGCCGGAGTTAGATGACCTACGTTGTCACAGAGCCTTGTATCCGCTGCAAGTACACTGATTGCGTAGAGGTCTGCCCGGTGGATTGCTTCCATGAAGGGCACAATTTCCTGGTGATCGATCCTCAGCAGTGCATTGACTGCGCCCTTTGTGTGCCGGAGTGCCCGGTGGAGGCGATCTATGCCGATGATCGGCTGCCCGAGGGCCAGGAGCGGTTCCTTGAGCTCAATGCGCAACTCGCGCGAGAATGGCCGGTCATCTCCCGGCGCAAGCCGCCGCCGGCGGATGTCGATGAGTGGCGGGAGGTGACGGACAAACTTCGTTATCTGGAGCGTTGAGTCAATTCGCCTCCTGCCGGCTGATAATCCCAAAACGGCATTGGATATACGCCTCGACGATGGTCTTGAACTCCTGCATCGACGTCACCAACCAGAGCATCGACTCCGGCAGCAGGGTCACTCGATCTCGTCCGCCTTTCCCGTCCCGAACCACGATCTCCTGTGTCATGACGCTTCCCCATCCTTGGGTTCGGCGTATAGCGCCCTATTTTGCACGCAAGTGCTTGTACCATCAGCTATAGACCAGGACTACACATCAAATTCGGCGCCTTACAAAACGGCATTTAGGATTTTCTACTTGTAGTTGGGCCGGCGCCTGCAAGCGGGGCAGCAGAATCCGGAACTCCACGCATTCGCCGCTCCCGCGCAGCACCGGGTCTAGGCGGCATTTTCCGGCCAGGTTTCGCTTAACGCTGCCTTTTCCATAAGATGATCGCGACAAACCGATCAAGAGCGGCTGGGCGGGGCCGTCAGCCAAAGGTGCCTGGCATTGCAAAACCCGGAACAACAAGCAAGAACGAAAATCGACCGGCTGCTCACTGATGCCGGCTGGGTACTACAGGACCGCGACGAGTTCGACCGCAACGCCGCGTTCGGCGTCGCCGTGCGCGAGTTCGCCTTGCCCGCCGGCTTCTGCGATTACCTGCTGTTTATAAAGGGCAAGGCGGCCGGCGTCATCGAGGCCAAGAAGAGCGGTGTCACCCTCAGCGGCGTGGCCGACCAAGCCGCTAAGTACATGGTCAAACTGCCCGAGCATCTGGCCCGCTGGGACGATCTGCTGGTCTACGACTACGAAAGCACCGGCGAGGAAACCTTCTTTCGCAATTTGCGCGACCCCAAGGCCCGCTCGCGCCGCCTGTTCGCCTTCCACCGCCCCGAGACTCTGCACGAATGGCTGCAGCAACCGGAAACCCTGCGCGCCCGGTTGCGCCACATGCCGCCGCTGGACCCCAGGGGCCTGCGCGACTGCCAGGTCGATGCCATCACCGGGCTGGAGAAGTCGCTGGCCGAAGGCCGCCTGCGTGCCCTGATCCAGCTTGCCACCGGCGCCGGCAAGACCTTCACTGCTTGCTCGTTCTCTTATCGGCTGATCCGTGAGGCGGGCGCCAAGCGCATCCTGTTCTTGGTCGACCGCAACAATCTCGGCAGCCAAACGTTCAAGGAATTCCAAGATTTCCTGCCGCCCGGCGCCGCCAATCGCTTCACCGACACCTACATCGTCCAGCACCTGCACTCGCAGCGCACCGACCCCGACGCCAAGGTGGTCATCACCACCATCCAGCGCCTGTACTCAATGCTGCGCGGCCAGGAACTGCCGGAAGAAGACGAAGAACACTCCGCCTACGAACAGTGGCAGGGCGGGGACGGCGCGCCGCTGCCGCTCGCCTACAACCCCGACATCCCCATCGAAACCTTCGACTTCATCGTCACCGACGAGTGCCACCGCTCGATCTACGGCCTCTGGCGCCAAGTGCTGGAATACTTCGACGCCTCGATCATCGGCCTCACCGCCACGCCGTCCAAGCACACCTTGGGCTTCTTCAACCAGAACCTGGTCGCCGAGTACCCCTACGAGCGCTCGGTGGCCGATGGCGTCAACGT
>DASSOO010000209.1:0-6902 GCA_035700455.1 Gammaproteobacteria bacterium | reverse complement strand
CAACTGTTCGCGCTCGGCGCTGTACTCTTCCTCGACCACCGCGCGGCGCGAGACGACAACGTTGTTGCGGCGCTGGTCGAGCTTGATGACCTTGAATTCGAGTTCCTTGCCTTCGAGGTAGCTCGGATCGCGCACCGGGCGCACGTCGACCAGCGAGCCCGGCAGGAATGCGCGCACTTCGTCGATGTCTACCGTGAAGCCGCCCTTGACCTTGCCGCTGATGTGACCGGTGACGACTTCGCCGGCCTCGAATGCCTGTTCCAGACGGGTCCAGGAGCGCAGGCGCTTGGCCTTCTCCCGCGACAGGCGGGTCTCGCCGAAGCCGTCTTCGATCGCGTCCAGCGCGACCTCGACTTCGTCGCCCTCGCGGATGTCGACCTGACCGTTTTCGTTGTAGAACTGCTCGACCGGGACCACGCCCTCCGACTTCAGTCCTGCATTGAGGATGACCACATCCTCGCCCACCGAAACCACGGTCGCCTTGATGATGGAACCGGGTTGCATCTGCTCCTTGGCGATGCTTTCTTCAAAAAGTTCCGCAAAAGATTCGCTCATTAGAAACGTCGTCCCAGGCCGTATCGGCACTCAAGTTTGCCGCCGCGACTTCCCGTCTGGCGGGTTACGAAAAAAACGAACAGGGGCCTCCAGCCCCGTTCAACCGAAGGAACCTTTGATAATCCGCTGAAGCGGCGTCTGCAGCGTTGCAAGCGGCCTCAAAATGCTCATTTACTACGTGTAAACTCCGCTTTTTCGGCCGTTTGCGCCTTGCATCCATCCGCTTGATCGGATTATCAAAGGCTCCTTATTACCTCCCGATGCGTTTGTCAAAATAGTGCAACACCGCGGCGACGACCGCATCGATCGTCATCCCGGTGGTGTCCAGCACCAGCGCGTCGGCTGCCGACATCAGCGGAGCAATTGCCCGCTCTGCGTCGCGCCGGTCGCGCTCTTCCAAGTCCTGCAAAAGGCGCTCAAGGCTACCACTTAACCCTTTTTTATTCAACTGCTTATAGCGCCTCTCCGCGCGCTCGCGCGCGCTCGCCGTGAGGAACACCTTGACCTCGGCATCGGGGAAAATGACGGTGCCCATGTCGCGGCCGTCAGCCACCAGTCCCGGCGGCTGGCGAAAGCGCCGCTGCAGCGCCGCGAGCGCTGCCCGGATTTCGCCGTGACCGGCTATTTTCGAGGCCGCGTTGCCGCAAGCTTCGGAGCGCACCGCGGCGGTGACGTCGGCGCCGTTCAGCAGGATCCTGCCCTCCTCGCCGTCCGGGATGAAGCGGATGTCCAGGCCCGGCACCAGCGCCGCGATGCGTGCCGGCTCGGTGGCATCGAGACCGGCCTCGGCAGCCGCGTGTGCAAGCACCCGGTACAGCGCACCGCTGTCGAGGTGGTGCCAGCCAAGCTTTGCGGCGACACGGCGGCTGATCGTGCCCTTGCCGGATCCGCTCGGGCCGTCGATCGCGAGCACCGGCGCGTTCATGGACGCTCCTCACGGATCGCAAGTCCGGCGGCGGCGGCGAGCGCCGCGAAACCCGGAAAAGAGGTGGCGACGTTGGCGGTATCCAGCACTTCGACCGGCGCCTTTGCGCGCAACGCCGCGAGCGCAAACGCCATTGCGATCCGGTGGTCGCCGCCGCTGTGGACGGCGGCACCGCGGAATTCGTCGATGCCTTCGACGCGCAGGCCGTCGGGCGCTACCTCGACCGGTACGCCGAGCGCTTCGAGCCCGTTCGCCAGCGTCGCGATGCGGTCGCTTTCCTTGACGCGCAATTCAGCCGCGCCTGTGAGCGTCGTCACGCCGTCGGCACAGGCGGCGGCGATCATCAGGGCCGGAAACTCGTCGATCGCGAGCGGCACCAGCGCGGGCGGAATCGCAATGCCCTTGAGCGATGCACTTCGCACGCGCACATCGGCGACCGGTTCGCCGCCGGCCACGCGCGGATTTTCTATATTGATGCGCGCCCCCATCGCCCGGAGAATATCCAGCGCGCCGGTGCGCGTCGGGTTGAGACCGATGCCTTCGAGCCACAAGTCCGACCCGGACGCGATCGTCGCCGCCACGATAAAGAACGCGGCGGATGAAAAATCGCCCGGCACCGCGACCGCCGAGGCGCGCAGACGCGCACCGGCGCGCAGGCCGATCCACGCGCCGTCGCGAAAGATGTCCGCACCGAATTGTGTCAGCAGACGTTCGGTGTGATCGCGCGTGACCGCGGGTTCCTGGCAGGCAGTGTCAGAATCGGCGAAAAGGCCCGCGAGCAGCAGTGCCGACTTGAGCTGCGCACTCGCAACCGGCAGTCGATAGCGCAAGCCCGCGAGCGGCCGTCGGCCGGCGATGCGCAACGGTGCCAATTCGCCGGGCGTGGCTTCGATCGTCGCGCCCATCTGCCGCAGCGGCTCGGCGATGCGCCGCATCGGCCGGCGGCGCAACGACGCATCGCCGGTCAACACGGTTGTGAACGGCTGGCCGGCCGCAACGCCGGCGAGCAGCCGCAGCCCGGTGCCGGAATTGCCAAGATCGAGCGGCGCCGCGGTCGGTTGCAGCCCGGCAAGACCGGGGCCGTGGACAGTCGCCGCGCCGCCGGCCGGCCAACCGATGTGGGCTCCGAGCGCGCCCAACGCCGCGGCGGTCGCGCGGCAATCGGCGCCGTCGAGGATGCCGGAAATTTCGCTGGTGCCGTCGGCGAGCGCGCCGAGAATGAGCGCGCGGTGCGAAATCGACTTGTCGCCGGGCACGCGCAGCGCGCCGCCGAGCGTGCCGCCGGGAGCAACCGTGAAGCGTGCGGGGCCGGCAGCCGGCGCGGCGGCGCTGTTCAAGAGGGCTTCGACACCTGTTTGAGCGCCTCGACGAGACGCCGGTTTTCCTCGGGCAGCCCGACCGTGACGCGCAAATGCTTCGGCATGCCGTAGTTCGCGATCGGCCGCACGATGATGCCGCGTCGCAACAGTGCATCGAAGACCGCCGCGGCATCGCCGACTTCGATCGTGATGAAGTTACCGACCGACGGAATGAATGTCAGGTTCATTGCCGCGAACGTGCGTTCGAGTTCGGCGCGCTGCTCCCGATTCAGCGCCACGGCCTTGCGCACGTGATCCTGGTCGCCGAGCGCGGCGAGCGCTGCCGCCTGCGCGAGCGCGTTGACGTTAAACGGCATGCGCACGCGATTCATCAAATCGGCGACCGCCGGGTGCGACAGCGCGTAACCGACGCGCAGCCCGGCGAGCCCGTACGCCTTGGAGAACGTCCGCAGCACGACGAGGTTCGGATAACGCTCCAGCAGGCGGGCGCCATTCGGATAATCGGCTTCGTCGACGTATTCGAAGTACGCCTCGTCGAGCACCGCGAGCGTTCCTTCCGGTACCGCATCGAGAAACTGCAGCAACTCATCGCGCCGCGTCCAGGTACCGGTCGGGTTGTTCGGGTTCGCAACGAATACGAGCCGCGTATCGGCATCGATCAGCGCCAGCATGGCATCGAGATCGTGGCCGTATGGCATCGTACCATCAGGCTCCTGCGCCGGCGCAACGCGCAGCTCGGCGCCGACGGCGCGCACCACGATCGGATATGCCGCGAATGCGTACTGCGACATCACCGCGTTGCGGCCCGGACCGAGAAACGCCTGCGCGAGCAACTGCATGAGGTTGTCGGAGCCGTCGCCGAGCGTGATGCCGGATGCCGGGACTCCGCAATGCGCCGCCAGCGCATTTTTCAATTCAAAGCCGGCACCGTCGGGATAAAGCGCCAGCTTGTCGGCGAGCGCGCGTACCGCAGCCTGCGCGTTCGGGCTCGGGCCAAGCGGGTTTTCGTTGGATGCGAGCTTGATGACCTCGGTGAAGCCGTACTCGCGCTGCACTTCCTCGATCGGCTTGCCCGGCTGGTACGGATCCAGCCCGCGCACGCCGGGCGCCGCAAGCGCGGCAAAATCGATTTCCGGTTTGGTTATAGTTGCCGTCATTTCTCTTTCGTTATCCGTGGCGCTGTTCGAAATCGCGCATGAAATCCACCAGCGCCGCGACGCCGGCCTCGGGCATCGCATTGTAAAAGCTTGCGCGCAGCCCGCCCACCGAGCGGTGGCCTTCGAGATGCTTCAGCCCGGCGTCCGCTGCCGCGAGCAGAAACTCCGTTTCCAGTGCCGGCTCGGCGAGCTGGAACGGCACATTCGTCAACGAGCGCGCCCGCGGCGCGATGCGGTTGATATAAAAATCCGACGCGTCGATCGCTCCGTACAGCAGCGCCGACTTGCGCCGCGCCGCCGCTTCCATCGCCGCGAGTCCGCCCTCGGCCGCGATCCACTTGAAGACCAGGCCCGCGACGTACCACGCCCAGGTCGGCGGCGTGTTCAGGATCGAATGCGCTTCGTCCTGGCGCCGGTAGTCGAAGGTGGGCGGCGTCGCCGGCATTGGCTCGCCGAGCAGGTCGCGGCGTACGATCACGACGGTAAGCCCCGCCGGGCCTATGTTCTTTTGCGCGCCGGCATAGATCAGCCCGTAGCGGCCTACTTCGAGCGGCCGCGACAACAGCGTCGATGTCATATCCGAAACAAGCGGCACGTCCTCAACAGCCGGTGTATCCGGTTGTTCAACGCCGCCAATAGTTTCGTTGGCGGTGTAGTGCACGTAAACCGCGTCCGCCGGAACGTTCCATTCCGCGGCCGGGACAATGTCGCGGTAATCGCTCGCCGCAGCGTCGGCAGCGATATCAACGTGCGCGTACGCGCGCGCCGCCGCAATCGCTTTCGTGGACCAGTAGCCGCCATTGACGTAAGCCACGGACCGCCCGGCGGCAAGATTCATCGGGATGGCAGCGAAATGACTGCTCGCGCCGCCGTGCAGAAACAGCACCGCGTAGTCGTCGGGTACCGCCAGCAACGCACGCAGATCAGACTCGGCTTCGACCGCGATCTGCTTGAACAGCGCGCCGCGATGCGGCAGTTC
Organism: Gammaproteobacteria bacterium; assembly: GCA_035700455.1. Classification (GTDB taxonomy): domain Bacteria; phylum Pseudomonadota; class Gammaproteobacteria; order Natronospirales; family DASSBR01; genus DASSBR01. The sequence goes on along the minus strand of DASSOO010000209.1, from coordinate 1,967 downwards.
CATCGCCGACATGCCGCTGCCGCGGCAATCGCGCAACTCCGCCTGCAGCTGCTCCAGCACCGGCTCCGGCAGCATCGCCGGGCCGGCGGCAAAGTTGTAGATGCGATGGCCCATATCCGGATTCACTGTGGGAGCGGCTTCAACCGCGATTTTTCGTTGCTTTCGGAATCGCGACTAAAATCGCTCCCACGGCACCTTTGAGCGCGTTATTCGGCGCTGCCTTCTGCGTCACCGTTTTCGCCATCGCCATTTTCTTCCTCAGGCAAAAGGCGATCGACGCCGACCAGCATTTCGTCTTCCGCGAGGCGAATCAGCCGCACGCCCTGCGTGCTGCGGCCGACGACGGAAATGTCGGCGACGCCGGTGCGGACCAGTGTGCCGGCATTGCTGATCAGCATGATTTCGTCCTCGTCGACGACCTGGATCGCACCGATCGCGTTGCCGTTGCGCTCGCTGGTCTGGATCGAAATGACGCCCTGCCCGCCGCGCCCGTGCACCGGATACTCGGCAACCGGCGTGCGCTTGCCGTAGCCATGCTCGGTGGCGGTGAGAATATCGCCGTCGCCGACGATGATCAGCGCGTTGACGACCGCGTCCTTGAGCAGGCGGATGCCGCGCACGCCGGCGGCGGTGCGGCCCATTGCGCGCACGTCGGTTTCGTGGAAGCGGATCGCCTTGCCGTTGCTCGCGAACAGCATCACGTCCTTGCCGCCGTCGGTGATCGCGACGCCGACGAGCTCGTCGCCGTCATGCAGGTCAAGCGCGATCAGGCCGGTCGAGCGCGGTCGCGAGAATTGCTCCAGCGAGGTCTTTTTAACGGTGCCATGGCGCGTTGCCATAAACACGAACGCGTCCTCGGTGTATTCGCGCACCGGCAGTACCGCCGTAATGCGCTCGTCGCCCGACAGCGGCAGCAGGTTAACGATCGGCTTGCCGCGCGAGCCGCGGCCCGCCTGCGGTAGTTCGTAAACCTTGAGCCAATAGACTTTGCCGGCACTCGAGAAGCACAGGATCGTGTCGTGGGTGCTGGCGACGAACAGCCGGTCGACGAAGTCCTCTTCCTTGGTCTGCGTCGCCGCCTTGCCGCGCCCGCCGCGGCGCTGTGCGCGATAGGTGCTCACCGGTTGCGCCTTCGCATAACCCGCATGCGAAAGGGTGACGATCATGTCTTCTTCGGTAATCAGGTCCTCGATCGTCAGATCGAGGTGATCGGCCATGATCTCGGTGCGGCGCGCATCTGCGTACTGCGTGCGGATGTCGATCAGTTCACCACGTACGACCTGGCGCAGTTTTTCAGGCGATGCCAGGATTTCACTTAATTCCTGAATTTTTTCCAGTAATTCTTTGTATTCATTGAATATCTTTTCCTGTTCCAGCCCGGTTAAACGCTGCAGGCGAAGATCGAGAATTGCCTGCGCCTGCGCTTCCGACAGGCGATACATACCGTCGACCAAACCGAACATCGAGTCGAGACCTGCAGGGCGCGACGCCTCGGCGCCGGCGCGGGCCAGCATGTCGGTAACCATACCCGGCGCCCAGGCTTCGGCCATCAGCGCGGCCTTGGCTTCGGCCGCACCCGGGGAAGCCTTGATCAGCGCGATCACCGGGTCGATGTTCGCGAGCGCGACTGCCAAGCCCTCCAACACGTGCGCGCGGTCGCGCGCCTTGCCGAGATCGTAGACCGTGCGCCGCGTCACCACTTCGCGACGGTGGCGCAGGAACGCCTCGAGCATCGACTTGAGATCGAGCAATCGCGGCTGGCCGTCGACCAGCGCCACCATGTTGATGCCGAACACGCTCTGCATCGCGGTGTGCTGATACAGGTTGTTCAGCATGATTTCGGCGACTTCGCCGCGCTTGAGCTCGATGACGACGCGGATGCCGTCCTTGTCGGATTCGTCGCGCAGCGCAGAGATGCCTTCGAGTTTCTTTTCCTTGACGAGTTCGGCGATGCGCTCGATCAGCCG
>DASSOO010000208.1:0-2742 GCA_035700455.1 Gammaproteobacteria bacterium | reverse complement strand
CGACGCGCCGACGCGCACCAGGTAAACGTCGGGCGCGGGCGCCGCCACTTCAATGCCTTCGGCCGCGAGTAGCGCAATCAGCCGTTCCAGGCCCAGCGCCCAGCCGATCGCCGGCGTTGGCGGCCCCCCCAGCTGCTCGACCAGTGCGTCGTAGCGGCCGCCCGAGCAGACCGCGTCCTGTGCGCCGAGCCGGTCGGTGACCCACTCGAACACGGTGCGGCTGTAATAATCGAGGCCGCGCACCAGGCGCGGATTGATCGTGTATTCGACGCCGGCCTCGGCCAGCAGTTCACCGAGCGCCGCGAAATGCTCGCGCGACTCGGTATCGAGATGGTCGTGCAGACTCGGCGCCGCGGCAATCAGCGGTGCGAGCGCCGCGTCCTTGCTGTCGAGCAGCCGCAATGGATTGATATCCAGCCGCTTGCGCGCCTCCTCGTCGAGCGCATCTGCATGCGCGCGGAAATAGTCGACCAGCACTGTGCGATAAGCCGCACGGGTCTCGGCGGTGCCGAGCGAATTGATTTCCAGGCGCACGTGGCGGATGCCGAGCCGGCGCCACATGCGCGCCGACATCGCAATGATTTCCGCGTCGATGTCCGGCCCGGCCAGGCCGTAAGCTTCCGCACCGACCTGATAGAACTGCCGGTAGCGGCCCTTCTGCGGGCGTTCGTGGCGGAACATCGGGCCGCTGTACCACAGCCGCTGGCTTTGGCCGCGCAACAGGCTGTGCGTCAGCGCCGCGCGAACGCAGCCGGCGGTCGCCTCCGGGCGCAGACTCAACGAGGCGCCGTTACGGTCCTCAAAGGTGTACATCTCCTTGGAGACGATGTCGGTCGCGGCGCCGATTGAGCGCGCGAACAACTCCGTGCTCTCGACGATCGGTACGCGGATCTCGCGGTAGCCGTGATTTTCGAGCACCGCGCGCAGCGCACCCTCGACGTGCTGCCAGACGTGAATCTCGTCCGGCAGGATGTCGTTCATGCCGCGGACCGGCTGAATCAACGCGGCCATGTCAGGCGCCCGGTCCCGCCGCGCCCCGGCCTTCGGGGTTGCCGGCGAACGGCGGCTTGCCGTCATTTTGATGAATCGTAAATCTCGCGGTGTTGTCAGAGCGCGTGTAGAGAATGGTGTTGAGCACGCGGCCGGCGGTCAGCACGCGCACGTCCGGTGCATTGCCGAGAAACACGTGCAGCGGCGGCTTGCCTGCCAGGTATAACGTCTGACCGTTGCGTGCCAGACCGTAATACAGGCGCTTGCCGTTAGCGTCATCGACCTCGACCCAGGAATCGCCGGTGAGGCGCAGCGCAACCGGGAGACCTCCGCCCGCTTCCGCGGCCTTCAGCTTCGCCTGCGTCTGATCGATCGCGCTCGCGCGGTCGTCAGGCGCCTGGCTGTTTGAGGTCGCCGCGGCAGATGCCGCCGCCTGGCCGTCGCCGCCTGGATGCGCCGCCGGCTGCGCAGCGGGCGGATTCGGCGTTGTCTGCGCCGGCTTCTTGCCGCGTGTCCCGTTCGGCCCCATGGCGCCATTCAGTACCGCCGTCGGCGGCGTGGAAGCGGCGGCCGTGCGCGTCGCCGGCAGGCGCGCGATCGGCTGCACCGGCGTCGCCGAAGCCGGCGCAGGCGCAGGCGCAGGCGCAGGCGCAGGCGCAGGCGCAGGCGCGGCGATTTTGCCCGCAGCCGGCGCCGGGGCGTGTTGCGCGGAATGGACCAGGCCGCCGAGGCGGCCGGCACGATACAGCCAGATGCCGATCCCGGCGACGATCAACACCAGGACCAGCCAGGCGATACGCGAACCCCAGCCGCTGCGCTCGTCCATGCGTACGCCGCCGGGCACGCGGGAAGGCAACGCAGGCGCCGCCCCTTTCTCGTAGGTTTCGTAGGCGGCGACAATTGCCGCGGGGTCGAGCTTCACCAGCCGCGCGTAACTGCGCAAATGACCCTTGACGAAAATGGGCGCGCCAAGCGAATCGAAATCGCCTGCTTCAAGCGCGGTGACGACGGCCGTGTCCAGATGCAGCGACTGCGCGATCTGCTCGCGGCTCAACCCCACACGCTCGCGTCCGGCACGCAGCTGCGCACCGATCGGCGGCGAGTCTGTACCGGCATCGGCGACCGGCTCTTCGGCTTCGTCGTCACGAACCATCGGAATGCCGTTGTTGCATTGCCAGTTGCGCCTCGTGCGAATGCGGGAACTTGGCGAGCAGTTCGCGCAGGTAGCGGTCGGCGTCGTTGTCGTTGCCGAGTGCGCGCTCGTTGCGCACCGCGAGCCACAGCACCGCGGCGCGCGGGGTCGAACCGTCCGTCATCAATCGCTGCAGGAAAGCGCGCGTATGCAGGTACTTATGTTCATGGAAGCTCAACCGCGCAAGCTGCCACAACGCAACCGAATACTTTGGCTGGTTCTTCAGCGCCATCCGGAAGTACTGCTGGGCGCGCGCCGATTTGCCGATCTTCAACAGGCAGACGCCGGCATTGGTGTAAGCGGCTTCGGGCGTCGAATAAGTCGGGTTGCGGGCCGCGCCCAGAAAATACTTTTCCGAATCGGCGACGCGGTTGTGACGGCACAGGAACACACCGTAGGCGTTCTGTGCGTTCGGGTCGTCCGGGGCAAGGTCGAGCGCGCGGCGGTAGTGCTGATCGGCAAGTTTCGGCTCGCCCAGACGTTCGTACAGCAGCGCGATGGCACTGTGGGCGGCCGGCAGGTCAGGATCTTCATCGAGCGCGCGCTGGAGCTTGCGCATT
>DASSOO010000207.1:0-2117 GCA_035700455.1 Gammaproteobacteria bacterium | reverse complement strand
GTCCATGCAACCCGGTATTCAGGGTCGTACTCGACATCGATTTGCTGATACCGCAACGGTTCCGGTTCGAAATCGAAAGGCATTCTCAGGTTCTGTGGCGATACTATTGCGTTCATTTGGCGGCTCCCCTGCCAGTTGGGTGGAAATGGGTGGAAACGATAGTTTAAGAACTGATGGGTTTGATTGCATGCACGTCATTGCCGGATCGTGCATGAATCGGAAACGGAAGTTTTGCGAACCGGGCGATGGGGCGGGTTGTAGAGTACGAAGACATGTTGCGACGCGCCTCATGGATGCGGGAGTTGCTGCTGCCACGGCGATAAAACCATGTTGTGCACATGGGGTGGTGATACCCTTCTCTAAAACCAGCTCCGCCCCGATATGGAAGCGGAATCCAGCGCATCCGGCGCAGAGCCCCTGTTATGTGCCTAAAATATACTCCTATTGCCAAATGTGTGAAATATTACCGGAACGGTAAGCGGGCGGGCGGCGGCCCGGAATCCCGCAACCGGGCGGCCGGCTCATGAATGAGGCTGCCGCATTTTCTGTTCTGATACGACGATGACATGAGTTCGACCACGACCTTTGTTGGCCGCGCCGCGTTCCTCGCGCCACTGGGATTCTGGCTGGCGCTGCTGTCTGTGGCGGCAGCTGTGGTTGCCGGCTTCGGAAACCGCCAGGAATGGTGGAATTTCCTCGTGGGATTCACGATCCTGAAATGGGTTTTCTGGGCCGTGGCCGCGGCACTGCTGATTTCAATTGCCGCCTGCGTTGTCGCGTGGCGCAGCGGCGCCTTGCGCGAGTTGTGGTGGGGTGTTCCCGGATTGTTGATCGCGGCGAGCTTCATCGGCCTGATGTTGAGCTACGTTTATACGGCCCGGCACGTACCGCCGATCCATGACATCAGCACTGACACCGTTCACCCGCCGCAGTTCGTTGCGATTCTTCCATTGCGTCACGGTGCGCCCAACCCGGCCGTTTACGGCGGCCCGGCAATCGCCGCGCAGCAGCGCGCCGCCTACTCCGACATCGTGCCGGTGATTCTGCCGGTCTCGCCGAAGACGATGTTCGATGCGGCGCTGGCGCTGGTGCGCGAAGCCGGCTGGACGCTGGTGTACGCGAATGCCGATCAGGGCAGAATCGAGGCGACGGCGAAGACACGCTGGTTCGGTTTCAAGGACGACGTCGTGATCCGCATCGTCGCGGTGAGTGGCGGCAGCCGTTTCGACATGCGCTCCGAATCACGGGTAGGGCGCAGTGACCTCGGCACCAATGCGCGCCGTATTCGCACGTTCATTGCGAAGCTGCGCGAGCGTCTGAAGCCGCGCTGACATTGCCGGCATGAGGCCAGCACGTGTCCGGACGCGAGGCACGCCATCTTGATCGGATCGCGATTGCCGGCAGCATTGCGAGCGCTGCGGCACCGCAATTTCCGGCTCTTTTTCGGCGGCCAGCTGATCTCGCTTACCGGCACCTGGATGCAGTCGGTAGCCCAGGCGTGGCTGGTTTACCGGCTGACCGGTTCCGCGGCGCTGCTGGGACTGGTCGGCTTTCTGTCGCAGATACCGGTGTTCGTGCTGGCGCCGGTCGGCGGCATGGTTGCGGATCACTACAACCGGCATCGCATCATCATAGCGACCCAGAGCGCCGCGATGCTGCTGGCGCTGATGCTCGCGGCACTGACGCTGAGCGGGCGGGTGCAGATCTGGCATATCTTCATGCTGGCGGGCCTGCTCGGGGTGGTGAACGCGTTCGATATTCCGACGCGCCAGTCGTTTATCGTCGACATGGTCGGCAAGGAAGATCTGATGAACGCGATTGCGCTCAATTCGTCGATGTTCAACGGCGCGCGCATCGTCGGGCCGGCAATTGCCGGCGTTCTGGTGGCGGTAATCGGCGAAGGCTGGTGCTTTTTCGCGAACGGGGTGAGCTATATCGCAGTCATCGCCGGCCTGCTGGCGATGAGCGCCATTGCCCATGCGCGAGTGACGCTGCCGACGTCGGCAGGGGCCGCCATTCTGGAAGGGTTCCGCTTCGTCCGCCGCACGATGCCGGTACGGCGGCTGCTGTTGCTACTTGGCCTGGTCAGTCTGATGGGCATGCCGTACGCAGTGCTG
>DASSOO010000206.1:0-3079 GCA_035700455.1 Gammaproteobacteria bacterium | reverse complement strand
CGCCAGCGATCCGATGGTGCAACAGCAGCTTGCGGCCCGCCTGGAGCCGGTTGGAGAAGCTTACGTCGGCAACGTGCCGGCTGCGACCGCAACGACCGCCGCGCCGGTCGCGAAGGCTGCGCCACAGTCGGGCAAGGAAATCTGGCAGGGCACCTGCTCCGCCTGCCACGCGACCGGTGTCGCCGGTGCGCCCAAGATCGGCGACAAGGCGATCTGGGCCAAGCACATTGCCAAAGGGCTGAAGACGCTTGAGGACCACGCGCTGCACGGCTTCCACGGGCCGGCCGGTTTCATGCCGCCTAAAGGCGGCAACCCGGCACTGACAGACGAGCAGGTTATCAAGGCGCTGAAGTACATGGTCGGCCAGAGCGGCGGCGAAAAGCTGCTCAAGTCAGGCAACGGCGGCTGACACAGCCGCCGGGACATCTCCGATGTCGCAGTGGTTCGATCTCGTCCTGGTGCTGCACCTCTTCGGCGCGCTGTTGCTCGCCGCCGCGATCGCCGTCGGACTGGTTTTCGCGTTGTTGCTGCGATCGGCCGCCACGGTCGACGAGGTTCGTTTCGCGGCGGCATTGGCAAAATGGCTGCCCAAGCTGTTTCGCGCTGCCGGAACGCTGGTCCTGCTCACCGGCATCTACCTCTCGGTGGTTCTGATAATGCACCACGCGGCTTACGGCTGGATCGTCGTCTCGCTCGCGCTGGTTGTCGCCTGGTCGGCGTGGAGCGCGGTCAGCGGAAAGAAGAAGGCGGCGGCGATCGTCCAGGCACTGCGCGACTCCGGCGGCACGATGACACCTGATCTGCTGAACCTGACCCAGGCTCCGGCTGGGGTGGTTCACTCCATGTACAGCGTTGTCGCCTTGCTCGCCATCGTCGTGCTGATGGTCTACCAGCCTGGCGTGGTGAATTGCATTCTCGTCCTGGCAGGCGCGGCTATCGTTGCCGCCGCCTTCCGCGGCTTGATTCTCAGGCGGGTGTCGGCGCCCGCAACCTCGGCGGCCTAACCCGCTTCGTCCAACAGCCCACGCAGCGCCGCCAGGTGCGTGCGCCGCTGCTCGTCGCGGCGCACCGGATCGGCCGGCTTGCCATTGCCAGGAAGGTCGAGTTCGGCGGCGGGCAGTTCGGTGAGAAACCGGCTGGGCGTACACGCTGCTTCCTCACCGTAGCGTCGCCGCCGCGCCGCGTAGCTGAGATACAGCGCGCGCCGCGCTCGGGTGATACCGACGTAGGCGAGCCGCCGCTCCTCCTCGACACCGGGCCCTTCGAGATTCTCGCGGTGCGGCAACAGCTCTTCCTCGAAACCGATCAGAAACACGCAGTCAAATTCCAGCCCCTTGGCGGCATGCAGCGTCATGAGCTGCACGCGGTTGTCCTTCTCGGTCTCGGTCTTGTCCAGGCGATCCATCAGGCTCAGGTGATTCATCGTTGCCGCGAGATCGCGTTCCGGATCCTGCTTGACGAGGTTGTCGAGCCAGCCGAGAAGTTCGTTGACGTTTTCCATGCGCCGCTCGGCCGCCTTGGCATCGCGGCAACTGTCGCGCAGCCAGTCAGCATAGCCGACGCCTTGGACGACCTGGCGCGCGATCGCCGCCGGCGTCGCGTCGCTCTCGCCAAGCTGGCCGATGAATTTCGCGAACTGGCGCAGGCCGGCCTGCTGCCGCGGCGCGAGAATGGTGTCGAGGTCCGCACCGAAACAGGCGGAAAACAGGCTGCAATGGCGTTCGCCGGCATAATGGCCGAGTTTTTCGAGCGTGGTCGCGCCGATTTCGCGGCGCGGCAAGTTGACGATGCGCAAAAATGCCGCGTCGTCGTCAGGATTGGCGATCAGGCGCAGGTAAGCAAGCACATCGCGTACTTCGCCGCGATCGAAAAACGACGTGCCGCCACTGACGGCGTAAGGTATCTGGCGCTCGCGCAGTGCGCGTTCCATCGCTCGCGCTTGATGGTTGCCCCGATAAAGCACGGCGCAGTCGCCGTACTCGCAACGCTTCAGCAACTTGCGGTCGGCGATCTCGGTCACGACGCGTTCCGCTTCGTCGCGCTCGTCGGCGCAGGCCAGCACCCTGATCGGTGCGCACTCCTTCAGTTCGCTCCACAGGCGCTTGGCGAACAGGTGCGGGTTATTGCCGATCAGCGCGTTCGCCGCGCGCAGGATGCGCGGCGCGCAGCGGTAGTTTTGCTCCAGCTTGATGACTTTCAGACTTGGAAAGTCCTGCTGCAGGTACAACAGGTTGTCTGGCCGCGCGCCGCGCCACGAGTACACCGACTGGTCATCGTCGCCGACGGCGGTCAGCGCCGCGTGTGCGCCGGCGAGCATCTTCAGCAGCTCGTACTGTGCGCCGTTGGTGTCCTGGTATTCGTCGACCAGCAGGTAGCGCAAACGATTCTGCCAGACTTCGAGCACCGTCGGTTCGTCGCGAAACAACTGCACCGGGCGCGCGATCAGGTCGTCGAAGTCGACGGCGTTGTAGGCGCGCAGGTAGCGCTGGTACGCGGCATAAACCTGCGCGGCGCGCAATGCGAGTGCATCGTCGGCCTTGGCGGCGGCTTCCTCCGATGTGAGCAGGCAGCTCTTATAGTCGGAGACGCGCATCTGCATCACGTCGATCGCCTCGGCGCGATCTTCGTTCGCTTCCTTGAGAATGTCGCGCACGAGTTGCCGGCTGTCTTCGGCGTCGAACAGCGTAAAGCCACGACGGTAACCAAGGCGCGCGTGCTCACTGCGCAGGATGCGCAAGCCGAGCGTGTGAAACGTCGAGACGTTCAGTGCTGCGCCCCGCTTGCCCGGCAGCAGCGCCGCCGCACGCGCCTTCATTTCGCGCGCCGCCTTGTTCGTGAACGTCAGCGCGGCAATGTGCGCTGCGTCGACGCCGCGCTCCGCCACCAGATAGGCGATCTTGCACGTGATGACGCGCGTCTTGCCGCTGCCTGCGCCGGCGAGTACCAGCAATGGCCCGTCCGTATAAGCCGCCGCTGCGCGTTGTTCGGGATTGAGGCCGGAGAGAATCGGGCGGGAGGCGGACATAGGGCGGTCATTGTACCGGCCGCAGATTCAGGCACCAGTCTTGACAAAACTAAA
>DASSOO010000205.1:0-7714 GCA_035700455.1 Gammaproteobacteria bacterium | reverse complement strand
TCGGAGCCGACGATGCGGCCGCGCGCGCGGTCGAACAGGCCGTCCTTGCTGGACAGCATGATCACCGGGGTACCCTTGAACAGCTTGTTGTGCTTGATCAGCGCGCAGGTCTGGTAGCCATCGAGGCGCGGCATCATAATGTCGACAAAAATGATGTCCGGCTTTTCGTCGGCGATTTTCGCCAATGCCTCGAAGCCGTCGACCGCTGTCATCACTTCGCAGCCTTCCTTGGAAAGCAGCGTTTCGGCGGTGCGCCGGATAGTTTTGCTGTCGTCAATGACGAGGACTTTCAGGCCCTTCATGTCGCTCCCTACCTTTGGCGCCGGCACCTTCTTATTGGCAGCGCACTCTGGTTCCGTTGCAGGGCGGTCACTGCGTTCGATCGCCCCGTCGTTTTTATCCCCGCGCGGCAGTCACTTCCGCCGCCGAATTGATCTTTTATCACAATGTTTCGACATAATCCATTGAGCACACGCCGGAATCCGCCCCGGCGCCGCTCGTCGGGTCGACAGCATACCCCAGCTTTGAAGCCCACTAAAGCGCCTTGGTCTCGATCGCCGCGGGGACTACAATCGCGCAAAGCGAGGCCAATGCCAAGACTATTTTGGGATGTCGGGGTGCTAGGGTAAACCATGCGATCGCGCCGTTTAGGGGTCATTATGGACCCGATCGTCGGAATCAAGCCTGCCAAGGACACCACGCTGGCGATGCTGCTGGAAGCGACGCGCCGCGACTATGAGCTGTGGTACTTCGAGCTCGGCGACCTGTGGATCGCCGCCGGCGAGGCACGCGGCTCCGGTCGCCCGCTCGCGGTCCGCGACGACCCGGCGCGCTGGTTCGAGCTGGGTGAGCGCCGCGAGATGGCGCTTGGCGAGCTGGACGTGATCCTGATGCGCAAGGACCCGCCGTTCGACATGGAGTACGTCTACGCGACCTATCTCCTCGAGCGCGCCGAGGCCGCCGGCGCGCTGGTCGTCAATCGCCCGGGTGCGCTGCGCGACTGCAACGAAAAGGCCTACATCACCTGGTTTCCGCAGTGCACCGCGCCGACCGTCATCGACCGCGACATGGGCCGCCTGCGCCGGTTTCTCGCCGCGCAGGGCAAGATCGTCGTCAAGCCGCTCGAAGGCATGGGCGGGACGTCCGTGTTCGTGCTTGACGAAAATGACCCGAATATCGGCGTGGTGCTGGAAACGCTCACCGCCCGCGGCACCCGCTTCGCCATGGCGCAGCGCTACCTGCCTGAAATCGTCGCAGGCGACAAGCGCATCCTGATGATCGATGGCGAGCCGGTGCCGTATGCGCTCGCGCGCATTCCGAAACAGGGCGAAAGCCGCGGCAACCTCGCGGCCGGCGGCCGCGGCGTCGGCGTCGAACTGAGCGAGCGCGACCGTTGGATCGCGGCCGAAGTGAGTCCGGCGCTGCGCGAGAAGGGCCTGCTGTTCGTGGGCCTGGACGTCATCGGCGATTCGCTGACCGAAATCAATGTCACCAGCCCCACCTGTGTGCGCGAACTCGACGCGCTTTACAACCTCAACATCTGCGCCGGGCTGTTCGACGCAATTGAGAAGAGGCTTGTCGATGCCTAGAACCTGCCCCGGAAGCGTGGCTGAGACGGGTGGCCCGTGAAGAAGCTGCTGTATCACGACATAAGCCAGCTCGCGGGCGTCGACAGCCGCGACCGGCTGATCGCGGCCGGGTTTTTCGTGCTGCTGCTGCATGGCATCCTGATTCTCGGCGTGACGTTCTCGGCCAACCCTGTGCGCCCGACAGACGGTACGCCGCTCGCCGTCACACTGGTGCAAAGCCGCAGCGTCAAGGCGCCCGATCAGGCCGACTACATCGCCCAGGCCAACCAGCGCGGCGAAGGCGCGAGCAGTGAGCGCCAGCGCCCGCGCGCACCGCTGTCGAACCCGGCAGCGGTCGCCGAGGACGGTATCAACAACGCGCCCGATTCGCGTAACCGCGCAGCGCCGGGACGCGCGCCGAGCCAGACGCCGGTCGGCCCGCTCACCAACGGCGCGCACGAACGCGCGGTCGCGACCACGGCCGATGCCGTCGCGCAATTCTTTAATGCCGATCTCGGTGCCGCCGCGAATGCCGCGCCGCGGATGTTGATCGCGCGACTGCTGACGCCGAATGCCGACACCGCCGATCCCACCGAAACGCAGGCCGAGCACGCGCAGGCGCCCGGCAAGAATCCGCGCGACCGCGTCATTTCCGTCAACACGCGCGAGTCGCGTTTCGCACGCTACCTCGACAACTGGCGCAAGCACGTCGTACGGCTCGGCAACCTGAACTATCCATCCAAGATCCGCGCGCAACACCTCTCCGGCCGCCTGACACTCGAAGTCGCGCTCAACGCCGACGGCAGCCTCAACGGCGTCACGCTCGTCAAGCCGTCGAAGCATGCTGCGCTCAACGCCGCGGCGATCCGCATCGTCGAGATGGGGGCGCCGTATCAGGCGTTCCCGCCATCGATCCGCAAGGACACGGACGTGCTGCGTTTCGTCTACGAGTGGCGCTTCACAAACGGCAAGTTGAGCAGCGGGAGTTAGCTCAAGACAGAATCGGCTTTGCTGTTGCACGGGAGCAATGCAAAAGCCGATACTGGCGGCATGACGCAGGACTTCCTCACCAATCAATTCCTGATAGCGATGCCGTCGCTCGGCGATCCTAACTTTCACGAGACCGTCACTTATATCTTCGAGCACAACGACAACGGTGCGCTCGGCATCGTCATCAACCGGCCGCTGACGCTGACGCTCGGCGAAGTGTTCGCGCAGTTGTCGCTCGAGGTGGCGGAATCGGCGTCGGCGGAGCAACCGATTTTTGCCGGCGGTCCGGTCGAGCGGCAGCGCGGCTTCGTGCTGCACCGGCCGCTGGGCGGCTGGCAGGCGACGCTGCCGATCGGCGACGACATCGGTGTGACCAGTTCGCAGGACATCCTGGAAGCGATGGCGCGCGGCGAAGGTCCGGCGCACAGCCTGTTCGCGCTCGGTTATGCCGGCTGGGGCGTCGGTCAGCTCGAACAGGAACTGGCCGCGAACGCGTGGCTGAGCGTCGCGGCGGACGCGGACCTGATATTCAACACGCCGCCGGAAGAGCGCTGGCATGCGGCGGCGCGACTCATCGGCATCGATCTCAGCCTGCTCTCCAACGATGCCGGCCACGCCTGACGCCGCGTTGGCGGCGCTGGCGACCCGCGCGGCATCGGCGCCGCTCACGGCGCTCGGTTTCGATTTTGGTTTGAAGCGCATCGGCGTCGCCGTCGGCCAAACCGTCACCGGCTCGGCAGCCGACGCGGGCGCGATCGATGCGCGCGACGGCGAGCCGGAATGGCGCGCGATCGAACGTCTCGCGGCCGAATGGCGGCCGCAGGCGATCGCCGTCGGCATCCCGTATAATGCCGACGGCAGCGCGCAGCCGCTGACGGCGCGCGCGGAAAACTTCGCGCGCGAACTCGAAAGCCGGCTGAACGTTCCGGTCTTCCGCATCGACGAGCGCCTGTCGTCGCATGCGGCGGAGGCGGAACTCAAGGCCGAGCGCCAGGCGGGGCGGCGGCGGCTGCGCAAGACAGACATCGACAGCCGCGCCGCGCGGCTGATCCTGGAATCCTGGCTGGGCGATCTCGCCAAAGCACGCAACGCATAATAGGCGGTATGGCCGTATCACAAGCCGGCACAAAACGGCACCTCGTGACACTCGACGGGATGTCCGCCGCGGAGATTGATGCGTTCCTCATCGACGCCGAGCGTTACCTCGCCCCTGCCGGCCGGCCCGCCGCGTTTCCGCCGCTGCTCGCCGGACGTACCGTCGCGCTGTTGTTCTTCGAGCCGAGCACGCGCACACGCTGCTCGTTCGAACTCGCCGCCAAGCGACTCGGTGCGACCGTCGTCAACCTCGACACCGCCGCGTCTTCGGCAGTCAAGGGCGAATCGCTTCCCGACACGCTGTACACGCTTGAGGCGATGCACGTCGACCTGTTCGTCGTGCGTCACACGCAGGCCGGCGTATGCGCGGACCTCGCCAGGCTTGCAGAGCCGCATGTCGCGATCGTCAATGCCGGCGAAGGCCGGCGCGATCATCCGACGCAGGGCCTGCTCGACGCATTGACGATCAAACTTCATAAGCCGAACCTCGCGCGCCTTTCCGTCGCCATCGTCGGTGACATTGCGCATTCGCGCGTCGCCTGCTCGACGGTGACCGCACTGCGTACGCTCGGTGTCGCCGATATCCGCCTCATCGGCCCGGCCGAATGGCTGCCCGAAGGCGAGCCGTTCGCCGGCACGCGGTCTTGCACCGAACTCGCCGACGGCATCGCCGACGCCGACGTGGTCATGGCACTGCGCATACAAAAGGAACGCATGGCGGCCGCCGACCTGCCGGACTTCAAAAGTTACTTTGCCCGTTACGGTCTCACCGAGGAACGGCTCTCGGCGGCTGCGCCCGACGCGATCGTGATGCACCCCGGGCCGATGAATCGCGGCGTCGAAATTTCCGCCGAAGTCGCCGACGGACCGCAGTCGGTAATTCGCGAGCAGGTAACCAACGGTGTCGCGGTGCGCATGGCCGTAATGCAACGCCTGCTCGTCGCGCAGCGCGCACAGACGGTACGGGTATGACGAACGCTGTTGACAAGCCGCATCGCGGCACAATTCTCGTCGAGGACGCGAAAGTACTCAGCCAGGAGCCGCATCCCGGCGAACAGTACATCATGCGCTTCAAGGCGCCGCGCATTGCCGCGCGCGCCGGACCGGGCAGCTTCGTTCACGTAAACTGCGATCCGGCGCTGCCGATGCGCCGGCCGATGTCGATAATGCGAGTCGATACGAAGATCGGCTGGATCGACGTACTGTACAAAGTCGTCGGCGACGGTACGCGCCTGCTCGCGCGCCAGCAGCCCGGCGATCTGCTGAGCATCCTCGGCCCGATCGGCAGGCCGTTCGAATGGCATCCCGAACGGCCGCGGCCGCTCCTGATCGGCGGCGGTGTCGGCATCCCGCCGATGATCTTCGTCGCCGACCGCATACGCAGCGACGACCGCGCCGACTGGCAACCGCTCGTGCTGATGGGCTCCGAAGTGCCGTTTCCGTTTCGCAGCCGCCCATCGGAAATCATGGTGCCCGGCATGCCCGACGGCGTCATCGCCGCGATGCCGCTGCTCGAAGACTGGAACGTTCCCAGCCGCCTCGCGAGCCTCAGCAACTTTCCCGGCTGCTACGAAGGCTACGTGACCGATCTCGCCCGCATCTGGCTCGCAACGCTCGATGAAGCCGCGCTCAGCCAGGTCGAAATCTTCGCCTGCGGCCCGACGCCAATGCTCAAGGCCGCCGCGCACCTCGCCCAGGAATATGACCTTCCCTGCCAGGTTTCGCTCGAGGAATTCATGGCCTGCGCCGTCGGCGGCTGCGCCGGCTGTACCGTGCTCGTCGAAACGCCGGACGGCCCGGCAATGAAGCGGGTGTGCGTGGACGGTCCGGTGTTCGAGGGGAAAACGGTATTTCCGCTGCCGTGATTCGCGTGCGCGGCCGCGCCATCACGGCCGAAAGTACAAGCCAGCGATTTTGCCGTCGCCGTCGTAGACCACCTTCGTCCACAGCGGCGTCTTTTTGAAGATCGTCTTGACCAGTACGATCGTGTAGCCGTGGTACGGCAGGCTTCTGGTTTCGGCGGTCTTTTCGTACGTGCCGACCTGCACCGTCAATTTCCGCCAGACCTCTTTCAGTTTTGCCGCCGGCAATACCTGCTGCATCTGAACGGTGAACTCCGCTTCCGGCTTGTTGAAATCGCCGGCCGCGAGTGCATGCACCAGCGAGCGCGCATCGGCGGCAAGATCGCGCCCGGCACCTGCCGCAGAAACCGGCGTCACGACAAGTATCGCCACGAACGTAACTAAGGTGTAAAGGCTTCGGTCAGTGCGCATTCACGTCTCCTACCCGCAGCGCAAGAATGAAGGCGGCTACGGGCAAGCGGGAATCAACCCGAAGGCGCGCACCGGGAAACTGCCGAGTCCCTTTACCCGGGCAGGCGCCGCGTAAAACGCAAAGCCCGAATCCGGCAGCGCGTCGAGGCGGCACAGGTGCTCGACGATTGGAATGCCGGCGCCGAGCAAAGTCGTATGTACAGGGCGCGCGGGATCGGCGATATCGTCGATGTTGACCGAATCGATGCCGACGAGCGCCGTGCCGCCGTCGCGCAAGTACTCGGCGGCCTCCCCGGTTAAAAACGGATGACCTTCGAAGTAGCGTTCGGTACGCCAGTGGCGGTCCCAGCCGGTGTGCACGATCACAGCCTTGCCTCGCACGTCGCGGTCCCGAAAACGATCCGCATCGATCGCGCGGACGCCGTCGGGAATGCGCACAATCACGCCGGGCAGATTCGCAATCGATGCCAGCGGCAATCCGGCAATATCGACGCCGTCGGCGTAGCGATGAAACGGCGCATCGACGTAGGTGCCGGTGTTGGCAACCATTTCTATGCGGCCGATGTGAAACGACGTGTCGCGCCCGTAATGCGCGCGCGAGGCGTCGCGGCCCAGGTAATCGCAGATGCTTGGTGCCGGCAGACCTTTATAGGTGACCATGCCGTCTTCGATGACGTGGCTGACATCGATCAGCTTCAAGTGGGAACCCGCGCCGCCCGCGGGCGTCTCAGGAGAAGTCATTCCGCGTTTCCTGGCTTCGGACTGCCGGCATTGTACCGCGCGCAAGGCCGCGACCGAGGCTGCTAGAATGCGGAGCCCGCGCTCGTTATGAGGAACTTTCGCGTGAAAAAGCTGCTGATCGTTATTTCCGCCGCCGTGCTGTTGACGGCTGGCACCGCGTTCGCCGACGGCCAGCCCGGCGATCGCGTCGTCTGCGTCTCCAAGCAGATCAACGAGTTCATTTACGCGATTGGCGCCGAAAATCACCTGGTCGCGCACGACCTGACTTCGGTATACCCACCCGCACTCAGGAAGCTGCCGTCGGTTGGCTATCACCGTGCGCTCAGCGCCGAGGGCATTATTTCGATGCGCCCGAGCGTGTTCCTGACCGACGGTAACGTCGGTCCGCAGGCGGTGCTCGACCAGTTGCGCAAGGTCGGCATTCCGATCAAGGTGATGCCGCCCGGCAAGACGATGGCAGGCGCACAGGCGCTGCTCGTCGAACTCGGCAAGTATTTCCACCGGGGAAAAGTGGCGGCAAAAGTGCTCGCGAAATGGCGCAGCGACATGGCGGCGGTGCGCGAGGCATCGAAGCAATGGGCCGGCAAGCCGCGCCCGCGCGTGCTGCTGATTCACTTCGGCCAGATCATCAATAACTACCTTGCCGTCAACCGCGGCACGCCCGCCGACCAGATCATCGAATGGGCCGGCGGCGTCAACGCGATGACCAAGGTCGGCGGCATGACACGGCTCACGCCCGAGATGATTGCGAAGGCGGCGCCCGACATCATCATCGCCAACAACGTCGCGTTCGACCGCTACGGCAGCGTCGAGAAGTTCGAGCAGATGCCGGGCGTCGCGCTGACGCCGGCGGGCAGGAACGGGCGCATCTATCGCGTGCCGGAGCAGGCGATCATTTATTTCGGCCCGCGCACGCCGGACACGATCCGCAAACTCGCCGCGGACTTCCACCCGGGCGCCTGAGCCTGTGCTGAAACGGCTGTCGAACGGCCAGGTTTACGCGCTGCTGGCCGTCCTGCTGCTGGGTGCGGTGATCGCGTCGGCGAG
>DASSOO010000204.1:0-5905 GCA_035700455.1 Gammaproteobacteria bacterium | reverse complement strand
CTGGGCGGCGAAGACGGTGTAAAGACCGTTACCCCGCCTTAACAATAAGCTTGTCCACGCGGGTTGCCCCCTAAAGCGGCACAATGGAAGCGTGTGCTAGCGTACAGACACGTACACGAAGCGTTTCCAAGGAAGCTCAGGCAAGGAGGAAGCATGGATATTTATCAGATTCTGAAGAGCGATCACAAAGAGGTGTCTAACCTGTTCAAGAAGCTCGAAGACACCAGCGACAATGCCGGAAAAACCCGCGACAGGATATTCGGCAAGCTGCACGACGAACTCAAGGCGCATTCTTCGGCCGAAGAGGAGATGTTCTACCCGCGGTTAAAGGACAATGCGAGCACGCGCGATCTGGTCGCTCACGCGCTGCACGAACACCAGGAAGTCGATCGCATGCTCGACGAGATGTCGTCGATGGAAAGTGCGTCATCGGAATGGAGCAAAAAGTGCAAGATGCTGCACAAGATGGTGGAAGACCACGTCAAGGAAGAGGAAAACAAGATTTTCCCGGAGGCGAAGAAGATCCTGAGCGACGACGAGGCCAAGGAGCTGGGCAAGCAATTCAAGCGCGAAGAGGACAAGATGCTGAAAAGCGCATGAGCGCGGTTGACGGTCTGAAACGGAAAAAGGCCCGCCAGTATGGCGGGCCTTTTTTGTGGCTGGGGGACCTGGATTATTCCGGGCTGTCCTGCCCTCCACCCCTGCGGGGCCAGCGGCGAAGCGCCGCTGTTCAAAATCGCTCCAGGCGATTTTGTCGAACCAGGCTGTTTCGCATCCAGGTCCCGCTAATGAAAACAGCCCGCTTTGCGGGCTGCTGTTTGGCTGGGGGACCTGGATTCGAACCAGGGTTGACGGAGTCAGAGTCCGTAGTCCTACCGCTAGACGATCCCCCAGTAAATCGGAGAGCGGGACCGGATCAGCGCTTGGAATACTGCGGCGCGCGCCGGGCTTTGTGCAGGCCGACCTTTTTGCGCTCGACTTCGCGGTCGTCGCGAGTGACGAAGCCCGCTTTGCGCAGCGGTGCGCGGTTGATCTCATCGTAGGCCATCAGCGCACGCGTCAGGCCGTGACGGATTGCGCCGGCTTGTCCGGTGCCGCCGCCGCCGGCGACGGTAACGGAAACGTCGAAGCGATCGCGCATGTCGACGACTTCCAACGGCTGGCGGACAATCATGCGCGCCGTTTCGCGGCCGAAGTATTCGTCAAGCGGCTTGTCGTTGACGGTGATCTTGCCGGTGCCCGCGCGCAGGAAGACGCGTGCGGTGGAAGTTTTGCGACGGCCGGTGCCGTAGTGGTAGCCGTTATCTGCCATTGCCAATCTCGGTTAAAGCTCCAGGGGCTGAGGCTGCTGCGCGCTGTGCTTGTGCTCGGCGCCGGCGTAGACCTTCAGCTTTTTGAACATTGCGCGACCCAACGGATTCTTGGGAAGCATGCCGCGTACGGCCTCTTCGATGACGCGCTCGGGCGCCTTTTGCAGCAGCTTTTCCAGCGTGATCGACTTCATGTTGCCGATGTAGCCGGTGTGGTGGTAGTAAACCTTGTCGCTGCGCTTATTGCCGGTAACGTGCACCTGCTCGGCGTTGACAACGACGATATAGTCGCCCGTGTCCACGTGCGGTGTGTACTCCGCCTTGTGCTTGCCGCGCAGGCGGCGCGCAATTTCCGTGGCCAGGCGGCCAAGGGTCTTGCCGGCGGCGTCAACGACATACCAGTCGCGCTTGACGGCGGCCGGCTTCGCTGAAAACGTGGTCATGGCTCCTGCTCCGAAGCGATCAAAAAGGCGGCAATATTACCCGACGGCGCGGGCGATTTCAAGGAAGACGGAGGCGTTCGACGACCCGCCCGTGGACCAGGTGTTCGTCGACGATCTCGTCGATGTCATCCGCGTCAGCGTAGGTGTACCACACGCCTTCCGGATAGACCACGACCGTCGGCCCTTCGTCGCAGCGGTCCATGCAGCCGGCGCGGTTGACGCGCACCCCGCCCGGACCGGCGAGGCCGAGCGCCTTGACCCGCCCCTTGGCATGCTTGCGCATCCGCTCGGCATCGTGATTCTGACAGCACGGCGAACCGTCATCGCGCCGGTTGGTGCAGAAAAAGACGTGGTACTTGTAATAAGGCACAGGCATTCCGATTTCAGGATCCGAAACTGTAGTCCAGCGAGACTATTGTATAGGTATCGGTGTTGGCGGTACCCGGCGGCACGTTGGTGTTGCGCTTGATGGTGTAGGACAGGGCCAGCGAAAAGTTGCCGACCAATTTTACCTTAAGACTGGTTGCCGATTCGAACCGCGCATTGTCGGTACCATCCTCGACCACGAAGCCCTGACCGAAGCTGCTGGTTTCGCTGAACTGCCACGAATAGTCGGTGGCGAGCTGGACGATCGGCGAGTTCCGGCTGGCGCCGGTCGCGAGCCGCTCCTGGCGTGCGCCGGCGCCGACCTGCACCGACCACGTCTGGGTGTCGGTATTGAGCAGCCGGCGGCCGTAACCGACGGTTTCCGACGTGCGCCGCTCGATACCGCCGAATTCGTCCTTGTTGTAGCCGAGATGGGCAAACGCGTAATTGTTCGGCGTAAACAGGTAGTCGCTTTGCGCTTCGGCGTTGGTGCTCTGCGCGGTTGTCGTGCCCTGGTCAGTCGCATGAATGACCTCGGCCGCGAGCGTGTGATACCAGGCGCCGGCGCCGTAGGCGATACCGGCCTTGGCATCGAGGTTGCTGGTGTCGGTATTGCCGGTGGTTGCCGCGTAGCCAAGCGAAACTTCGCCGGACAGGCCCTGGCTGTACTTGCCGGGCGCCCCACCCCCGGTAATGGTATCGAGCTTGGGTGCATCGTCGGCCGCGCAAGCCGGCAGCCACACGGCCAGCATGACCGCAACGAAGAAAAGTCTGGCGGAAATCACGGCACGATCCCTGTGTGCTTTATTGTTGATGAAACGATACCGGCTCGGGTAGCTGTCCGCAAGCCGGCGTGCCACCGCTAGTTAAAGCTGTATTGCAGCGAAACGGTCGTATAAGTGTCGGTCCTTACGTTGCCGACGGGGACGCTGGTGTTGTGCTTGACGGTGTACGACAGCACCACTGCGAATGACGAGATCAGGTTCGCCTGCAGGCTGGTGATCGACTCGGTGTAGGTATTGTCGGTGCCTTTTTCGATCGCAAGCGCCTGGCCGAACGAGCCATTCTTACTGAACTGCCAGACATATTTGCCGCCGAACCTCAGGATGCCCGAGTTTTGCTGTGTGCCGTCGCTGAGATCGTCCTGGCGCGCGCCCACACCGACTTCGAGATCGAGCGTCTGTGTACCGCCTTCGAGCAGGCGCCGGCCGTAGCCGACCGCCTCCGAGGTGCGCTGCTCGAAGCCACCGAACTGGTTGTGGTCGTACGAAAGATGTCCAAACACGTAGTCGTGCGCACTGAACAGGTAATTGCTCTGGCCGCTGGAATCAAAGCGGCTGACCGTCGTATTACCGTTCTGAGAGGTATGCTGCGTTTCCGCCGACAGGTCGTGAAACCATCGGCCGCTGGTGTAGGATATATTGAAGCGTGCGTCGAGACTGGACGTGTCCGTATTGCCGCTGGTGCCGATATATCCGAGTGCAACCGTGCCCGCGAAACCCTGCTTCGCATCCGGTGCGAGGATATTTGCCGGCGGACCGTCTCCGCCGACAGCCGATGGAACACCCATCGAGTCCCAGATCGAATCAGCTTGCGCTGCGGCCGCGGCGCAACACATCAACACGGGAAACAGGAATCGCAGAATCAAGAAAACCTCGTGCTTTCGACTGCCGGGTTTATCCTGCTTTCACGCGGTAGAACCCGAGCCTGGGCGACTTCCGGTGCTAGTATACCGGATCGAAACCGATTATCTAGCCCCTTAAATTACAGATAAAATCGTAACTTGCCGCCGTTACTTAACATTCAACATAACGCGGGGGTTTTCCCCATTGACGAGGCTGATCGCTGCGTTAAATGCGCGCTGTGTCTGCCTCACTGCCCCACCTACGAACTTACGCATGACGAGAGCGAGTCGCCGCGCGGCCGCATCGCACTGATGCAGGGCCTGGCCAGCGGCGAACTCGAAGCCGGCGAACGGCTCGCCGCGCATCTCGACCACTGCCTCGCGTGCCGCGCCTGCGAGGCGGTCTGCCCAGCCGAGGTGCCGTACGGCCGGCTGATTGATGCGGCGCGCGCCACGATGGTGAACGCCGGTCGCCGTCCCCGTCTGCGATTCATCTCGCTGCTTGCCCGCCACCCGTCCTCTCTGGCGTTGGCAGCTGTGTTGCTGCGCCTTGCCGGCAGTCTCGGCCTCACCAAGCTCGCCACGCGCGTCGGGCCGTCATCCGTTCGCCGGCTGGCGCGATACGCGCCACCGCCGGCCCGGCGTGCGCGACCGCCAAAGCGCCGGCCGCCGGAAACGCGCCGCGAAGCAGCCTTGTTCCTCGGTTGCATCGCCCGGCCATTCGATACCGAAACGCGACGAGCGGCGATCAGCGTCCTCGAAAAACTCGGCGTTACCGTACGCATACCGCGCGGACAGACTTGTTGCGGCGCGCTCGATCTGCACAACGGCCGGCCGGTACTCGCGCGGCGCGCCGCGAAGCGCAACATCTCGGCTTTCGCCGCGACACCCGCCGTGGACTGCATCAGCACCACCAGCGGCTGCGGTGCGACACTCATGGAATACGGCGCGCTCGAGGCGGAATCAGGTGCGAAATTCGCACAACGCGTGCGCGACATCAACGGCTATGTGGCTGCCTTGCTGGAACGACAAGAGCAAACGTTGCGCCCTGTCCGACAGACGGTGCTGCTGCACACGCCGTGCACACTGGCGAATGTCGTCAAGGATGCCGAGGCGCCGCTGCGGCTGTTGCAACGAATCCCCGGGTTGGATGTCGTCCGGATGCCGCTCGGCTGCTGCGGTGCGGCCGGCAGTTACATGCTGAGCGAACCGGAAACCGCGGATCGCCTCGTTAGCGGGCTCGTAGAACGCGCGCGGACGCTGATGCCGGCCGCGATTGCGACCTCCAACATCGGCTGCGCGCTGCACATCCGCGCCGCTCTGAGTGCAGCCGGACTTGCGATCCCGGTAAAGCACCCGGTGGCGCTGATCGACGCGCAATTGCAATAATGCCGGATATGAACCGTACCGTGCCGCGACGCCGCTACCGCCCGCTTGACCGCCTGCTGATCGAACTCGATCACGGCGCGCGCACCCTGCTGGCAAAGCCGGTCGCCGCACGCGATTACCCGGCTGAGGCCGCCGGCGATGAAGCGCTGTCACCGAACGAGCGGCGCCTGGCGTCGCGGCTGATGCGCGTAAACCATGCCGGCGAAGTCTCCGCACAGGCGCTGTACCGCGGACACGCCGCCGTTGCACGCAGCGACACCGCCCGCGACCGCATGCTCGCGGCCGCTGACGAGGAGCAGGATCATCTTGCGTGGTGCGCGCGCCGCCTCGAAGAACTCGGCGGCCGCCGCAGCCGCCTGGACGGGCTCTGGTACGCCGGCTCGTTTGCGATCGGCGCGCTCGCCGGTATCGGCGGCGACCGCTATGGACTTGGATTCGTTGCCGAAACCGAAAAGCAGGTCGAGCGTCACCTCGATCGCCACCTCGCGCGCCTGCCGACCGAAGACGTACGCAGCCGCCAAATCCTCGAAACGATGCAGGCCGACGAAATCCGCCACGGCCGCAGCGCAACCCAGGCCGGCGCGCGTACGCTGCCGCGCCCGGTCAAGCGAGCGATGGCGTGGGTTTCGCGGGTGATGACGGGGACAGCGTTCTGGATCTGAACCATTCGGCGACGCGGCATTAGCCGCATCACTGCCGGTCATGGGGCACGCCCGGATTAATTGATTTCGGCGCGGCTGCCCTTCTTCATATTGCGCCCGTAGAAAATCTCC
>DASSOO010000203.1:0-7051 GCA_035700455.1 Gammaproteobacteria bacterium | reverse complement strand
GACGCGCCGCTTGGTCGCGTTATCAAGCTCACTGCCCCGATTGAGTGCCAGCATGTAGTCGTTCATCGCGAAATGCTCGACCTCTTTCAGGAAGGTGTCGAGGTCCTTCGGCGACTGCGGCAGCTTGTGGTGGTACCAGGCCGTCGCCGCATAGCTCGGCAGCGCCAGCGCGTAAGAAATATTGCTGCCCGGATTAATCTGCGGAAAGTCGACGTTGATGCTCCAGTTGAGCCGCTGCGACAGCAGGATGACGCCGTTCAGACCGACGTTGTCCTCATTTTCGAGAATATAAGCGAGCACCGCAGAACGGGTCGTACCGTAACTTTCGCCGAACAGAAATTTCGGCGAGTTCCAGCGCCCGTTTTCGGTCAGGTAGCGAGTGATGAACTGCGCGAATGCGTGCGCATCCGGATCGATGCCGTACACGTCCGCGGGCGTACCGGCGCCGCCCTCGTCCTTGCCGATCACGCGACCGTAGCCGGTTCCGGGAGCGTCGATAAAGACCAGGTCGCTGGCATCCAGCAGGCTGTCGTCGTTATTGACGAGCTTGTAAGGCGCGGGGGGCGTTAACGTCCCGCTGCCGACGACGACGCGCTGCGGCCCGAAAGCCAGCATGTGCAGCCAGATCGTGGACGAGCCGGGACCGCCATTGTAGAAGAACGTAACCGGACGCCTGGACTCGTCATCGACGCCGCTCTTGACGTAAGCAACATAGGACATGCTCGCGATCGGCTTGTCGTCCTTGTTCTTGAGGATCAGCGTGCCGGCGGTCGCGTCGTAGCTGATCCGGTGGCCATCGATGGTCACGCTGCCGTGGGTGACAGACTTTTGCGCCTTGACCGGTGCTTTCGCCGGCGCGTTGCTCTTTGCGCTCGACTCCGCCGCGAACGCGGGCATCGCCGCGATCGCAAACACGGCGATGGCCGCAATCGGAAATCTTTTCACGTTCATTCTCCCGAAGTACGCACAGATTGACGCGTCCGGCGTCGCGAACGCCGCAGCGTCCTGCCGCGGGTAAACAAGCCGCCATCGTCGCACCACCGGCGGCGGTCGACAATACCGGCCCCTGCTTTACTGTAGTAGAACACCAGCACTAATGCAACGGGTACCGGCGATCTTTCAATCGGCCTCTATTCATCCGCCTTGTAGCGCTTCACCCAGGGCCGATCCCAGCCGTCCGGCACCGGTGCGTCGGCCAGCAGCGTCAGAGCCGGTTGACGTGAGCGCCGCAATGCGGCGTTGACTGCAGCGAGCGAGTGGCCCCTGAGCGAGTGCCAGCGCGCAATCAGGTTTCGCATCGAGAGGCTCGTCTGGTCGGCGGCAGCAACTTCGGCCGCCGTCGGCGCACGATCGGCAGTCTGTATCTCACCCATCAGCCGTCGCAGAGACCACGCTACGCTCGCCAGCGTCGGCGGGCCGTCGTAGCCGTAAAAGAAATACGGGCCCGACGGCTGCGGCCCGGCGATCGCTTTGAGTTGTTTCGCGTACGCGGCCGTGGCGGCGTTACTCGCGGCATCTTTGTGTGCGGCCAGTTGCCGCTGCACGGCGCGAATCTCGCCAAGCGCCTTGAGGCCGGCCACCGCGTCGTCGTAGGCGCGCTTCGAGAGTGCAAACTGCCGCAACAGATTCGCGTGCGAAGTCTTGACGCGCGGATCCATGCGCACTGTCAGCGGCTGCGTGTAATGCTTGCCATCGACCGTCAGGCGCACTGTGTAATGCCCCGGCATCACCCACGGCGAGGTCGCGGTCTTCGGCGTGTTGTTGATGACCGCCTGGTTGTAATCGAGCCGTGGCGTGAGTCCCGGAATCGGCGCGTAGCGCAGGTCCCAGTCGAAGCGATGATGACCCGCCTTCGCCGACAGGTTCTGCGGCGGCCGCGGCCACCAGGCCGGCACGTCGAGCTTGGCCGGATCGATCGGATGCTCCGGATGCGCACTGTCGTAATGGCGCACGACACGGCCGTGTGCATCGAGGATATCGAGCGCGACCGGCCCCTTCGCGTCGGCGGCAAGGTAGTAGTCGATGATCGCGCCCGGCGGCGGGTTGTCGAGGTGCGGCATGCGCCACGGCGTCGGCGGGTTCATGCCCCAGCGCACGCGGGTCGCGAGTTCCGGCCGGTAGAGCGTCACCGGCGCATCTGCGACCTTGGCGTCGATCTGGCGCAGCGGCGTGATGTCGTCGAGAATCCAATAGCCGCGGCCATGCGTTGCCGCGATGAGATCGTCGCCTTTGATTTCCAGGTCGCGCACCGACACCGCCGGCATGTTGAGCCGGAGCGTCTGCCAGTGGTCGCCGTCGTCGAACGACACGTAAGTCTGCGTTTCGGTACCGGCGAACAACAGGCCGCGCGTGTTCGGATCTTCGCGCACGACGTTCGTGACCGCACCGTCCGGCAGGCCATTGTCGATTTCGGTCCACGTCTTGCCGCCGTCGCGGGTGCGGAAGAGATGCGGGCGCATGTCGTCGAGCCGCAGCGTGTTGATCGCGGCGTAGGCCTCGTTGCGATCGAAATGGCTCGCCTCGAGCGCGAATACTTTCCACCACGGTTTCATTTGCGGCGGCGTGACATTCTTCCAGTGCTTGCCATGGTCGGTCGTGACCTGGATCAGGCCGTCGTCGGTACCGGCCCAGATGAGCCCGGCATCGAGCGGCGACGGCGCGAGCGCATAGACGACCGCGCGGTCGCTCGGCTGCGCGTCTTTGTCGCTGCGGTAGTTGCCGACGTTGGCCGGAATCGCCCACTTGCCGTGGCGCGTCAGGTCCGGGCTGATCTGCTGCCAGCTATGCCCGCCGTTGCGCGTCTGCCAGACGACGTTCGACGCGAAATACAGCAGGTGCGGATCGAGCGGCGAGAACATCAGCGGCATCGTGCGCAGCACGCGGTAGTCTTTGTCGCGCAGCGCCTTCGGGCCGACGTCCTGGATCTGCCCGGTGCGGCGGTCGTAGCGCGTGACTCTGCCGCCGTAAATAATGTTCGGGTCGAGCGGATCGGGTGCGGCCGCGCCATATTCCTCAATGCCGACCGGATGCCAGTCGTGCGCGGTGAGCTCGCCGTCGTTGCCGCGGCTCGCGACGCAAGCCGAGCCGCTGTCCTGCTGGCCGCCGCAAACGCGATACGGATATTCGTTGGTCGTGGCGACTTTGTACATTGCCGCGGTCGGCTGGTTGTACCACGAACTCCAGCTTTTGCCGCCGTTGACGGTGACGATGACGCCCTGGTCGACCGTCACCAGCATGATGTCCGGGTTGTTCGGATTGATCCACACCTGCTGATAATCGTCGCCGCCGGGCGCGCCGCGAAAGCCGGTCCAGGTCTTGCCGGCGTCGGTCGATTTCCACAGCACCGGCGTGCCGCTGTAGATCACGTCGGGGTTCTTCGGATCGACCGCGATCAGCGGCAGGTCGCCGCCGCCGATGCGCTCGGCCGGGCGGCGGTCGTCGGTGGTGCGTGTCCAGCTCGCACCGGCATCGTCGGAGCGATAGACGCCGACGTCGTGTTCGGTCGCGACCGTCGCATAAATACGGTTCGGATCGCTCGGCGCCACGGACACCGCAATCTGTACCAGGTCCTTCGGCAGACCGTCGGTGAGTTGTTTCCAGGTGTCGCCGCCATTGGTCGACTTGTAGAGGCCGCCGGAGGTACCGCTGAACGATCCGTTCTCCCACGGCGCCTGCTGCTGCTGCCACAGCGTCGCGTAAACGATGTCCGGGTTCGCCGGATCAAAGTCGACATCTTCGCCGCTGGTGTACTCGTCCTTGTAGAGCACTTTCCGGAACGTCTTGCCGCCGTCGGTCGAGCGGAAGATGCCGCGCTCCTTGTTCGGGCCGTAGGGATGCCCCATCGCCGCGACAAACAGGCGATTCGGGTTGTGCGGATCGACGATGACCTGTGAAATCTTCTGCGTGTCGCGCAGGCCAAGGTGCACCCAGGTCTTGCCGGCGTCGGTCGATTTATACATACCGTCGCCGATGGTGCCGTCGGGGCGGATGATGCCCTCGCCGCTGCCGACGTAAATGACGCTCGGGTCGGACGGTGCGACCGCGATCGCACCGATAGAACTCGTCGGTTCGTGATCGAAAATCGGCTTCCAGCTCTGGCCGTAATCGGTCGATTTCCACACGCCGCCGTCGTCGGCGCCGGCGTAGAACACGTTCGGTTCGCCCGGCACCCCGTCGAGCGCGCGCATGCGCCCGCCACGCAGCGGGCCGATCGCGCGCCATTTCATCTGCGAGAACAGCTTGGGGCTGTACGTCTGGGCCTGCGCAGCCGCGCACAGACAGACAGTCGCAAGCGCAGCCGAGGCCATGACCTGAAATCGTTTCATCGGCCCGTACTCCTATTTGGCGGTGTACGTATTGTTCCCGCGGTTGCCATCCGGAATCACATGATCGGGATCGACCGTCGCGCTCTTCACGCGCTTGTCGCCGGTCACCAACACGTCGAATTGATGGTGTTGCTTCCAGGTCTCGACCGGCAGGCGCACATGCACCGTACTGCCGTCGACATAGGTCACGGCGAGCGTGGCCGGCATTACCAGCTTGTCGAGGTTGGCGACGGTAACAAGCGCACCTTTGGCCGGATCATTGTCGACGTACTTGACGCCGGTGACCGCGAGATCGAGTTTCCAGTTATGCGCGAACCAGCCGCGCCAGAACCATGACAGGTTTTCGCCGGCGGCGCTGTCGATCGTGCGGAAGAAATCCGCCGGCGACGGATGCTTGAACGCCCAGCCGTGGACGTATTTACGGAATGCGGTATCGAAGCGCTCAGGCCCGAGGACCTGGTCGCGCAGCAGCATCAGCCCGAGTGCCGCCTTGAAATAGGTTACCGGGTGGCGGTACTTCTCCTTGATTTCATCGGCCGGCGTCAGAATCGGCGGTGCCGCCGGATCATTCAGCACCGACTGGATTTCTTCGACCGGATTGCCGCCGTGCGGCGCGTATTCGCTGTCGCGTTTGGGCGCGAACTCGCCGTGATTGAAATGGTCCGCGGCGAGCACGTCGACGAAAGTGTTGAAGCCTTCGTCCATCCACGCATTGCGGCGCTCGTTGGAGCCGACGATCATCGGGAACCACGTATGGCCGATTTCGTGCGCGGTCAACGCGTACAGGCCCTTGCCCTTCGCCTTGTACCAGTCGAACACGATGCCCGGATATTCCATGCCGCCGGCAATGCCAGCCTCGGCGATCGCAACCGGGTACGGATAAGTGAAGCCGAGATATTGCGAGAAAAATTCGACCGTCGCCTTGACGTACTCGGTCGAACGCTGCCAGTTGCCGTCCTTCAGGCTTTCGACGGGGTACGCGGACATTGCGAGCGCCTTCTTGCCACCCGGCAGATTGATACGCGCCGCATCCCAAACATAAGCGGCCGATGCGCCAAACGCGACATCGCGCGTGTTGTGCATGCGGAAATGCCAGGTCAGCGTGCCGCTGTGCTTCGGCCGGCTGGCCGGATCGGTCACCTCCGCCGCAGTGCGGATCATTACCGTCTTGTCGCTCGCACGCGCCCTGGTGAGCCGCGCGCGCTCGGTCTTCGTCAGCACCTCGTCCGGATTCAGCAACTCGCCGGAGCCGACGACGATCATGTTCCACGGCACCGTGACGCTGTAATCGATGTCGCCGTATTCGAGATAGAACTCGTTGTTGAGAAACGGCAGCGTGTCCCAGCCGCGCA
The DNA here is from genome assembly GCA_035700455.1 of Gammaproteobacteria bacterium. Lineage (GTDB taxonomy): Bacteria > Pseudomonadota > Gammaproteobacteria > Natronospirales > DASSBR01 > DASSBR01. The sequence goes on along the minus strand of DASSOO010000203.1, from coordinate 1,374 downwards.
GGTCGTTGTAAACCGCGAGCCGCGGATACCATTGCGCAACTTCGAAGATGTCGCCGTTCCTGGTATGAAACCAGTCGGTGCGGCCGCCGAACGCGCCGGGGATCGTGTAGCTGTAGACGACCTTGAACTTGAGCTTGCCGCCATGCGCGGCGAGCGGCCGCGGCAGATCGATGCGCATGCGCGTGTCGGAAACGACGAAGTGTGCGGGCTTGAACCTGCCGTGCTCTTCCACCGCCACCGACGCGATCCGGTAGCCGTCGGTATGATCGTCCGCCTTCGGCTCACCGTCGCCACCGAAGTTGCCCCGCGCGTCGCGCCGGTAACGGTTCTGATCGAGCTGCAGCCACAGGAGCGAGAGCGGCATCGGGCTGTTGTTCGTGTAGGTCACGACTTCGCTCGCACTGAGGGCCTTGCTCTTCGGATCGAGCGCGGCCTTGATCTTGTAATCCGCGCGGTTCTGCCAGTAGGCGGGGCCAGGCATGCCATTGGCAGCGCGGTATCGATCGACCGGCTGCAAGTATCTGAAGGGCGCGAATGTCTGCAACGGGTCGTAGTTGGAACCGGCCGCGGCGGCGCCGGCGAGAAGCAAACCGCAAACGGCGGCAAAGGTCGAAACGAATGGCTTGTGCACGGAACCCCCGGAGTTGGTATTGCGGGCGGCACATCCGTGCGCCATTTATATCGAGAGGATTTCCTTCAATGACAATGCCGTCCCGGGCAAGTTCCAAAGATAGCGAGCTTTGGCCTGCCTCGGGCTACCTCCGTCCATGGCAGTCGGATTCAGCCTGCCTTCTCCCGAAGGGAGGGCGAATAATCAGGAAGTGCCGCCGACTGTGAGGCTGTCGACCTTGAGCGTCGGCTGGCCAACGCCGACCGGCACGCTCTGGCCGTCCTTGCCGCAGGTACCGATGCCTTCGTCGAGCTTGAGATCGTTACCGACCATGCTGACGCGGGTCAGCACTTCGGGGCCGTTGCCGACGAGCGTCGCGCCCTTGACCGGACGCGTGAGCTTGCCGTTTTCGATCAGGTACGCTTCGCTCGCCGAAAAGACGAACTTGCCGGACGTGATGTCGACCTGGCCGCCGCCGAAGTTGGCGGCATACAGGCCTTTCGGCACCGAGGCGATGATTTCAGCCGGATCGTGCGGACCCGGACGCATGTAAGTGTTGGTCATGCGCGGCATCGGCAGGTGCGCGAACGATTCGCGCCGGCCGTTGCCGGTCGGGTGCATCTTCATCAGCCGCGCGTTCAGCTTGTCCTGCATGTAGCCTTTGAGCACGCCGTTTTCGATCAGCGTCGTGCATTCCGTCGGGGTGCCCTCGTCATCGATCGTGAGCGACCCGCGCCGGTCGGCGAGTGTGCCGTCATCGACGA
>DASSOO010000202.1:0-6105 GCA_035700455.1 Gammaproteobacteria bacterium | reverse complement strand
CAGCGAGGTCGTTGCCGCCGCGACCATGCCGCCGGTTTCGGTATCTGTCAGTGCCTTCAACGTGATCAGCGACCGTGCCACCGGCTCGCGCCACTCGCCCTTCACGGTGCAGTGCCGGCACCACTTACGCCACCAGCTTTCCGCTCTGCGTAGTGACGCCTCTGCGTCATGTGAAGCAGGTTCGTCGCGATAAGAGCGGAACCATGTCAGCACGCACGGCACGCGCTGTCCGGCGGAAATCGTGAATTCCGAGACCGTCGTCTTGTCCCTGCCCTCGAGTTTGAGCGGAGTGCGCACCTGCACCGCGTCCGGGCCGACGACCGCCTGCAAGCCGAAGTCCCGGTGCCGCACCCACGGCACAACCAGTCCATAGCCGAAGCGGAAGATGATCTCCATCTGCATCGGCACGCTGCCGCGCCGGCCTTCGACGATGCGCGCCACGTCGACAACTTTTTCTTCTTTGCGCGGCAGCGGCATGAAATCGATCAAGGCGACTTCGCCGGAATCGGTTTCGAATACCGTTTCGAGAATCAGCGTATCCTCGCGATAGCGGCGTGTGACTTTCCTGACTTCTTCCCGCGGCGCGATCAGCCAGCGGCCATTGTCGTGTTCGCCGACCAGCGCGGCGAAGCACGCATCCGAATCGAACCGCGGCAGGCACAGCCAGTCGATCGAGCCGTTACGGCCAACCAGCGCGGCGCTGCGCATGTTGCCGATCAGGGCATAGTCTTCGATACGTTGCGACATGACCTCTCCTTTTTAATTTGAATTCGCTCTTCCCGAAACCGCGGCCGGTACGGCTAAACCACGTACAGGCATTCATGGAAGCACCGGAGAAATGCTGGAATGCAGCTTGACGTGCCAGGTGTCAGCCCTGGCCCGTGCTGAAAGACGGATACAGCGTCATCCCGCCGTCAATAACCAGCGTCGTACCGGTGATGTAATCGGCTGCATCCGAGCACAGCCAGACGACTGCGTTACCGATATCCTCGGCCTCGCCGACGCGCCCGTACGGAATCATTTGCAGCAGTTTGTCCAGGGCCGCCGGCGTGCCCCAGGCGTGACGGTTGATCGCCGTTTTGATGGCACCCGGCGCGATCGCATTGACGCGCACCTTGCGCGAGGCAAATTCCTGCGCCAGCGTTTCGACGAGCAGCATGACGCCGCCTTTGGAGGCGGCGTAGTTCGCATGCTGTGCCCACGGAATATATTGGTGCACAGAACTGATGCAGACGATCTTTCCGGCTGCCTTCGAAACGTCCTGTTGCACACCGCGGCGCAGGAATTCGCGAATTGCGGCGCGAGCGCAGAGAAACTGCCCGGTCAGGTTGACGTCGATAACCTGCTGCCAGTCGGCGAGCGACATCTCGGTAAACGGCCGATCCTTTTCGATGCCGGCGTTGTTGATGAGGATGTGCAACGTGCCGAATGCGTCGATTGCCTGTTTGAACATGGCTTCGACCTGCGCCTCGTTGCTGACATCGGCCGCGATCGCAAGCGCGCGGCCGCCCCCGTTCTCGATGCTGGCGACGGCGTCGTCGGCGGGTTTACTGTCACCGATGTAGTTAACAATAACCGCTGCGCCGGCTTGCGCGAGCGCGAGCGCTGTGGCGCGGCCGATGCCGCTGCTCGCGCCCGTCACCAGCGCGACCTGGTTGGGCAGGATATGGTTCTGCGGGCTCATGAGCTGCCGTCCGTGGCGTTGCGGAAAGTCATTAAGTTAACACCGCCGGCGGCGCGATAACAGCATCGGCGCGACGCCGTCTATGGGTTCTCCCGCCGCGAAGCCTGGCGAACGGCTGTGTTATATTGAATTTGCTCTTCCTTTGCCCCGACCGCACATGCGGCCGGGCGCGTCGAATCGATCTTGGCTGCGGCCGCGACGGCCGCGCACTCGCAAGGAGGCGAGGCCCATGAGCAGCGAAACCGTCGGCGATTTTCTCCTTAAGCGGCTGTCCGCCTGGGGCGTCAAGCGCATCTTCGGCTTTCCCGGAGACGGCATCAATGGCATCCTCGGCGCGCTCAACCGCGCCGGCGACCGGTTCGAATTCGTGCAGGTGCGCCACGAGGAAATGGCGGCGTTCATGGCTTGCGGTCACGCCAAGTTCACCGGCGAGATCGGCGTTTGCCTGGCGACATCCGGCCCGGGTGCAATTCACCTGCTGAACGGTCTTTACGATGCCAAGAAAGACCACCAGCCGGTGCTGGCGATCGTCGGCCAGCAGGCGCGTACCTCGCTCGGCGGCGACTATCAGCAGGAGGTCGATCTCGTTTCGCTCTTCAAGGACGTTGCCAACCAGTACGTACACATGGCCACGGCGCCGGCGCAGGTGCGCCACCTGGTCGATCGCGCGATTCGCATCGCGAAATCCGAGCAATCCGTTACCTGCCTCGTCATCCCCAACGATCTCGCGGAAATGGAAGCAGTAGAGACGCCGCCGCGTGCCCACGGCACCGTGCATTCCGGCGTCGGCTACACGTCGCCGCGCATCCTGCCGGCCGAGGACGACCTGAAACGTGCGGCGATGGTGCTCAACGAAGGCAAAAAAGTGGCGATGCTCGTCGGCCAGGGCGCGCTGAACGCGACCGACGAAGTCATCGAAGTCGCGGAACTGCTCGGCGCCGGCGTCGCCAAGGCGCTGCTCGGGCGTGCTTCGCCGCCTGACGATCTGCCCTACGTCACCGGCTCGATCGGCCTGCTCGGTACCAATCCGAGCTGGGAGCTGATGACCGGCTGCGACACCCTCTTCATGATCGGTTCGGCGTTTCCGTACTCCGAGTTTCTGCCGGAAGAAGGCCAGGCGCGCGGCGTACAGATCGACATCGACGGGCGCATGGTCAGCATCCGCTACCCGATGGAGGTGAACCTGATCGGCGACAGCAAGGAGACGCTGCGTGCGCTCATCCCGCATCTGAAGCGCAAGGAAGATCGCTCCTGGCAGGAACATATCAAGGAAGAAGTCGCCGAATGGTGGAAGGTGGTCGAAGCGCGTTCCAAGGTCAAGGCCGACCCGATCAACCCGCAGCGCGTCTTTTACGAACTGTCCTCGCGCCTGCCGGACAACTGCATCCTGACTTCCGATTCCGGCTCCGCCGCCAACTGGTACGCGCGCGATCTCAAGTTCCGCCGCGGCATGATGGGCTCGCTGTCCGGCGGCCTCGCGACGATGGGTCCGGGGGTGCCATATGCGATCGCTGCCAAGTTTGCGTATCCCAACCGGGTCGTTATTGCGCTCGTCGGCGACGGCGCGATGCAGATGAACGGCATCAACGAACTCATCACGATCTCGAAGTACTGGAAGAAATGGAGCGACCCGCGCCTGATCGTGCTGGTGCTCAACAACCGCGATCTCAACCAGGTCACGTGGGAGCAGCGCGTGCAATCGGGCGATCCCAAGTACGTGGCCTCGCAGGATATTCCGGACTTTCCGTACGCGCGCTACGCCGAGTTGCTCGGCCTCGCCGGCATTCGTATCGATGAGCCGGACGCGATCGGCGGCGCCTGGGATCGCGCGCTCGCGGCCGACCGGCCGGTCGTGCTCGAAGCGGTCACCGATCCGGACATTCCGCCGCTGCCGCCGCGCATTACGGCCAAGCAGGCCAAGGCCTACATGTCCGCGCTGCTGCACGGCGACCCCGACGCCTACGGCATTGCGAAGAAATCGACGAAAGAGTTGTTGCGGAGCCTCGGCGCCGAACTCGAACACTGATGGCGGCGCACCTTAAACCGCAACCGGCCGATGCGCGTCATGACCCGGACGTGGTCGCCGTTGATCGGGTCGAAGTCTCCGCGTTCAAGATTCCGACCGATGCGCCCGAATCCGACGGCACGCTCGAGTGGGATTCGACGACGCTGGTGCTCGTTGAAATCAGCGCCGGCGGCAAGACCGGCCTCGGCTACACCTACGGCCATCACGCAATCGGCACGCTGATCCGCGACAAGCTCGCCGCGATCGTCGCGGGCCGCAACGCGATGGATATCGGCGATGCGTGGCTCGCGATGCTGAAAGCGCTGCGCAACCTCGGCCGTTACGGTATCGCGCCGATGGCGGTCGCCGCCGTCGATATCGCGCTGTGGGACATCAAGGCGCGCCTGCTCGACCTGCCGCTAGTCACGTTGCTCGGCGCGTATCACGCCGGCGTCCCGGTCTACGGGAGCGGCGGCTTCACGTCGTATACCGACGACATGCTCGCCGAACAGTTGCGCGGCTGGGTCGACGCCGGCATCGGCCGCGTCAAGATGAAGATCGGCCGCGAACCGGATCGCGATCCGGCACGCATGCGCGCGGCGCGCGACGCGATCGGCGACGGCGTCGAACTGTTCGTCGACGCGAACGGCGCCTACGACCGCAAACAGGCGTTGGCGATCGCCGAACATTTCGTCGAGTTGGGCGTGCATTGGTATGAAGAACCGGTGAGCTCGGACGACCTCGAAGGTCTGCGGCTCGTGCGCGACCGCTTGCCGGTCGTCACAGAACTGGCGGCCGGCGAATACGGCTACGGCCCCGCCGACTTTCGCCGCCTGCTCGCAGCCGGCGCCGTCGATGTCCTGCAGGCCGACATTACCCGCTGCGCCGGCGTCACCGGCTTTCTCGAAGCCGCTGCGCTTGCCAATGCATATAAGGTGCCGCTGTCCGCCCACTGCGCGCCGGCGTTGCATCTGCATCCGTGCTGCGCGATCAAGCCGCTGCGGCATCTCGAATACTTTCACGACCACGTACGCATCGAGCGCATGTTGTTCGACGGCACGCAGGATCCGATAGATGGCGTATTGAAACCCGACCTGTCGCGGCCGGGGCTGGGTTTGGAATTGAAGCGGGCGGACGCGGAGAAGTTTCGGATTTAACAGGATTCGGGATTCAGGAGGATGACATAAGCGTAGGTGCACGGTCCGGTAACTGTTTCCGGGCTGTGTGAGGCAGGATGCCGAACGCAGAACCTACAGGGATATATATTCACGGGCTCCCGGAAAACAGTTACCGGAGTGGGCGCCGGCAAACAATCAACAGCGCCAAGGAGCAAGGATGCGCGACGCACCAAAATTCGATGAATCCGACCGCGCCGACCTGGCGCGCGAACTGGAAACCGCACTTGAAGGCGAGGTCCGCTTCAGCACCGGCGACATCGCGCTGTACGCCAACGACGCCTCCAACTATCGCCAGCCGCCGATCGGCGTCGTCGTGCCGAAGACCATCGACGATATCATCGCAACCCATCGCATCTGCCGCAAATACGGCGCGCCAATCCTGTCGCGCGGCGGCGGCACCAGCCTGTCGGGCGAGACCGTCAACCACGCGGTCGTCATCGACCACTCCAAGTACCTGCGCGAAGTTGTCGAAATCGACGCGGCCCAACGTCTCGTCACTGCCCAAACGGGCGTGATTAACGAAAAGCTCAACGAAACGCTCGGCCCGTTCGGCCTTGTCTTCCCGCCGGATCCGTCGACGCACAAGTGGTGCACGATCGGCGGCAACGTCGGCAACAATTCCTGCGGCATTCATTCGGTGCAGGCGCAGTTTTACGGCCACGGCCCGCGCACTGCCGACAACGTTCATGCGCTCGACGTCATCACCTACGACGGTACGCGCATGACGCTCAAAGATCATTACGAAGAAAGCGAAATCGACGCAATCGTCGCCGCCGGCGGGCGGCAGGGTGAAATCTTCGCACAGTTGCGCGCACTGCGCGACAAGTACGCGGACCAGATTCGCGGGCGCTTCCCGCGTATCGAGAATCTGCCGCGGCGGGTGTCCGGCTACAACCTCGACGATCTGCTTCCCGAGAACGGATTCAATGTCGCCAGTGCCCTGTGCGGTACCGAAGGCACCTGCGTCACCGTGTTGCACATCACCTTCAAACTGACGGAACAGGTCAAACATCGGACGCTTACGGTCATTGGTTTCAGCGACATCGCGACCGCCGCCGATCACGTGCCGGCGATCATGCAGCACAAGCCGATCGCGCTCGAGGGCATCGACCACCAGTTGTTCGAGGACGAGCAGCAGGAGCACATGCACCCGCGCGAACTGTCGCAATTGCCGAAAGGCGACGCATGGCTGCTGGTGGAATTCGGCGGCGACGACAGACAGGAATCCGACGCGAAAG